>JANEMG010000020.1 GCA_024511045.1 Gammaproteobacteria bacterium
GGATGCAGCAATCAGCGTATAGAACAAGCTCTAACGGGCAGTATGAACAAAATAGCAACTTTATTTCACCCGAAAATATACGGTGGAACAATGTTGCTTACTCTAAACTCTAGTAATATTATACTAATTTGACGAAAATGCTTGTTTACCGCACAGTCTGCCGGCGTACAATCTGTAAATCCATCTTTCAGTGTAACTACTCGGGCCTCTTTGGGTAGTCTGTTCCGGAAGACGCCGTGAATACATCCCTGTAGGCTTGACTTTGCCATCCCTGCCAAAGACACTTCCTCCACAGACCACCCACAGGGGCTACTTTTACTATGGGTGCGTAGTTACCTTTCAGTTTTGGGAATGCAGAATAATTCCTCACTGGACTCCCGTTTACAGAAAAACGGAAAAATTTTGGAGTTTGCCCAGAAAACCGCATCTATGATTCAAACCCCTCCCTTGCGCTTCATCATGCCTTTGGCGGGATTGTAGCCGATGATGGCGGCAAGCATAAACAGCAGAAATGCCGCCAGCGTATAAAAAAAAGCGAACTGGTTGAATTGGCCATAGAGCGCATAACGAATCAGTTCCACGGCCTGGGAAAAGGGGTTGTACTGCGCCAGCGTGTACAGAAGTTCACTGGATTCCTGTATTTTCCACAACGGATACAATGCCGTGGAAGTGAAGAACATCGGGAAAATGACAAAATTCATCACCCCGGCAAAATTTTCCAGCTGCTTGATGAATGACGACAACAGCAAACCCAATGCCCCCAGCATCATTCCGGACAGGATCAGTGCAGGGAGCACCCACAAGTACCCCTGCCAGGGCGGCTGAATGTCATAGAACCAGGCAATCAACAGAAAAACGTATACCTGCAGTATGGACACCGCTGTTCCCGCCAGCAACTTGCTGAGCAGCAGAAACCAGCGTGGCAAGGGACTGACCAGCAGGATGCGCATGCTGCCCATTTCCCGGTCATAGACCATCGACAATGAACTTTGCATGCCATTGAACAGCTGGATCATGCCAATCAGCCCGGGGGTGATATAGACTTCGTAGAGTATATAGGTCTCATAGGGGGGCGTAATGGCGATGCCCAGCGCCGCCCGGAAGCCAGCGGCGAATACGAACAGCCAGATCAAAGGCCTGACCAGCGCCGCCGCAAAACGCTCCCGCTGCCGAAAGAATCGCCACAGTTCCCGGCTGACCACACCCCACATGGCCCTCCAGTAATGCAAAATCACAGGCATTCCGGCGCTCCCTGAGTCAGCTTGTGAAAAGCGGCATCGATGCAATCGGCATTGGTCGCAGCCAGCACCTCGTCAACCTTGCCTTTCGCCCGCACCACACCCTGATGCAGGACAATCAGGTGATCACTGGGGTAGATTTCGTCGATCAGATGGCTCGCCCACAATACCGCCATCCCGTTTTTCAGGGACAATTGATGGACATGTTCGACGATGGCCTTGCGGCTGGGCACATCCAGGCCGACGGTCGGTTCATCGAGCAGCAGGATTGCCGGCCGATGCAGCAGGGCCCGGGCAATTTCGACGCGGCGCCGATGCCCGCCATTCAACTGGCGTATCCTTTCGCAGCGCCGTTCGTACATGTTCAGTCGCTCCAGTTCTTCCTGAATGCGGCTGTTGGCCAGCTTCTTGCTCATGCCATGTAATGCGCAGTGATATCTCAGATTCTGCAATACCGTCAAATCCAGGTCCAGCGTGGTCTGTTGAAACACCACCCCCAGTTTTGCCAGGGCCTGCCGGGTCTGATTCCTGACATCGAAGCCGCACAGTTCGATGGTTCCGCTGCGGCTGTCATAGAGGCGGGTGATCAATGAAAACAGGGTGGTTTTTCCAGCGCCATTGGGGCCAAGTAGGATGGTGCATTGCCCCTGGTCGATGGAGAAACTGACGCGATCCAGCGCTTTTCTGCTGCCATAGGAAAAGCTCAAATCGGATATTTTCAATGCAATTGTCGAATTCACGGCCTGGCCACGACTCCCCAGGGGAAGCGCCCCACTTTCAGGGATTTGGTCACTTTGTGTTCCTTGACATCGATGATGGAGATGTCATTGCTGACGCCATTGGTGGTGTACAGGCGGGTCTGGTCCGGGGAAAAAGCCAGATTCCACACGCGCTGGCCCACCAGCAGATATTTCTCCACTTCCAGGGTGTTGGCATCGATCACCGCGACCCGGTTGGCAGGACCCAGTGCGACATAGCCCCAGCGCCTTTCCCTGTCGATCACCACGCCGACTGGCTGTATCCTGTCCGGTGTCAGTCCTGGCACCTGAAAAAATATTCTCTTGCTGATCTGCCTGCTTTCCACATCCAGGATCAACAAGGTTCCGGCAATTTCCGAAGTCACCCACAGCTGCTTGCTGTCTGCAGTAAACGCGGCGGCGCGTGGCCGCGGATCGACCAGGGTGTTGTCGGTAATTTCCAGGCTCTCGGATGCAATCCAGTGGATCATGTTGGTGGTCTCCGAGGCGCTGACGATCCATTTGTTGTCCGGGCTGACAGCGATTCCTTCCGGCTCTACGCCCACCGGAATGGTCTTGATCAGTTTTTTTTCGTCCACATCGACCACCGACATCAGATTGTCATCCTCGTTGGAAACAAACAGCAATTTGCCCGCTGGATCCAGTGCGAAGGTTTCCGGATCCTCACCGGACGGCAGCCTGCCCACCCGGTCATAGGTTTCGGCATCGATGATTTCGATGCTGTCGTCATCACTGGTGGCAACGTAGAGATAGCGATTATCCCTGCTCAGCGCGATGCCCCTGGGGCGCTGGCCAATGCTGACGGTCTGCAGCAGTTTTCCGGTGACCGGGTCGACGACCGCCAGGGCGTTGTCTTTCTCCAGCGTGACGAAAACCGTTTCCGCTCTGGCAGCAGCGCTGCAAAGAACGAGTGTCAGCAAACACTTCAGGCAGTAATTCATTTTCATTGTTTCCTCATTCGCATGTCGTTTCTGGTTGATCGAATCCCAGGGAGTCCAGTTCATTCCTGGGGTGCAAAAAGCCTTCCAATGGGGCAACGCCGACGATGGAGCGGGGTGCCGCCAGCAAGACCGGCTGGCGCAACTGGCCATTCCACGGCCGATAGGTCAGCGGTCTGCCCTTGTAGCCCTGCAGAGTAAAAGCACTGCTGAAAATATATTTCCTGATTGCGGCGCTGTCGTTGGCATGGCTTCTGGTCGCAGCCTCGCCAATACTCCTGACCGCCAGATAGGCGGAATAGTCCTCTTCCTCCATCCAGCGCCCCGCCTGCTTTTTGAAGCGGTTCTGGATTTGTACCGCTCCCCATTGTTCATGCGTTCTGTGCCAGGACGTGGCGACCAGCCCCTGGGTGCCGATGACAGGCCGTGGTTTCCAGGTGCGATAACTCAAATACTCGCCAAACAGGCCGGCTTCGTCGGCCACCACCAGGACATCATAATCCACTCCCTGGGTAAATACCGGCACATCGGACTGTGCCGTCCGCCGGGCATCATGGGTATGCTGCCAGGTTTTTTCGGCGACGATCTTCATGCCGAACCGTTTTGCCGAACGTTTCACTGCCGCAGCAAAAAGCCTGTCCTTCTCGTCCGGGCCAATCACCAGAAACCAGTCCTGCCAGCGTTTTTTCAGCATATACTGCGCCAGGGCATCGGCCCGCATCGCCCGGCTGGGCAATAAATGCAAGGCGTTGCTGAAGCAGGAAGTCTGCCGCAGGGCATCGTCCCGGGTGGCAATGTCGAACAGCAGCGCCTGTTTCGCTTCCGGCATACCGGCCACCTGGTTGAACTTTTCGCTGTCCAGATTGACAACGATCAACTGGTAACCATCTGCCAGCAATTTCCTGAAGGCAACCGTGACATCGGCATCGATCGCTGCTTCCACTTCATGCAGATGAAATTTCTGGTCGGTGAATTGTCCCGTGGTGTTGTTGTCCCTGATGGCCAGCCGCGCCCCCTGTATGCCTTTGTTGGCAATGAAGGGGTCCAGGTTGGACAAAGGCGGCGGCGGTTTTTTCAGCTGCGTGAAATAGGCGATCCGGATATCCAGGTGTCCGGCAGCACTCAACCCGGAATACAAGAGGCACATGAAACCGGCCAGGAGCAGGCCTGGCAAAACAGTAAAGTGATGATAAGAAAATCTAGACATTGATTTTTTGCAATAAGCAGATAGTATTAAAGTTATTGAGAACCCCGACCAACCTGAGCAGAGTTGTTTGACCTGCATCCACTCGCGTGATCATACGCCATGATAGAACCAATTACCCTGGAAATGAATGAAGACGATATTTTTGCCCTGCATGATTTGGATATTCCTGTCCCCAATCGAAGAAAAGTGGTGCGCTATGTTCGTGAAGATATCCAGGCCAGTCTGGAAAAACCAAGCTTGTTTGGCAATAAGCCGCCGATAGCCAGCAAATTACTCGATATTAGTACGAAAGGGGCGCTGCTTGCAACCGGTCATCAATTCAGGATCAAGGCCAAGGTCGTACTGCATCTGACTTTTGACAAGGGGAAATCCTTTACCATTCCGGGACGGATCATTCATCGCATTTCCGCTTCGGCACCCACTTACGGCATGGAGTTCAGGCAGATTCAACATGATCTGGGTGACTATATGCTGGCAACCCAGTCAGATCTGGTCTTCAAATGACATTCCTTCTGCCGGAAAAGGCGGTAATGCCCGGAATCTTGAAGCCCTCTGCATGATTTCCTTGCAGGCAAAGATCTCTCCCGCGAAAAGCAAACAACCCTCCACTGGCCTGCCCCACCCTGCCATCCCGACGCCGGGAGAGATACCGGCCGCTTGAAGCAGCCATAATATCTTGCCTTGCCTGAGATGAAAATGAAAGCATAAGGGCAGGACTTGAACAAATATTGATTGTTCGTTGTCCCTTTGCAATCTGGCCCTGCTAGAATATATTTCCAGTGCACAGGCATCGATATCATTCAGATGCTGCATCGTTTACGAACAACAATCGACAGATCATGAACGCAATCACGCTGAGCGAAATCCACATTTACCCCGTCAAGTCCTTTGCCGGTATCCAGGTGGATGCCTGGAAAGTCGATGCCAAGGGTCTGGAGCTGGACCGCAAATGGATGGTCGTCGATCGGGAGCATCAGTTTCTCAGCCAGCGCCGACTTCCAGAAATGGTCAAGGTCGAGACGCGAATTCTTGCAGACAGCCTGCAATTGAGTGCGCCAGGCATGGGCAGCATTTCCTTTCCCCTGACACAGGAACCGGGGCCAGTGATTACCACCTCGATCTGGAAGGACGACTGCCCTGCCACACTGGTATCTGCCGAGATCGATCAGTGGCTGAGCGATTTCCTGCACACACCGTGCCATCTGGTCTACCAGGCCGATGAGACGGTCCGGCAGGTGGATCAACGCTATGCCGCTCCCGAAGACAAGACCAGTTTCACCGATGGCTTCCCGTTTTTGATCATTTCCGAAAATTCCCTGGCGGTATTGAACTGGAAATTGCCCGCACCGCTGCCCATGAGCCGTTTCCGGCCCAATCTGGTCGTGACCGGCTGCGATGGATTTGCGGAAGACACCTGGCGGCGCATCCGCATCGCCGATATCGGTTTCAGACTGCCCAAACCCAGCGGCAGATGCCCGGTGACGACCATCGACGCCGAGACTGCCCGCTATGGCAAGGAACCGCTGAAGACTCTGAGTCGTTTTCGGAAGTTGCAAAACAAGGTTTATTTCGGCCAGAACGCCATTCACGACAATCCGGGAACATTACGTATCGGTGATGAAATCCTGATCCATGAAACAGGTGCCCCGCAACCCGACCTGCCATGACCAGCAGTGCCCTGGTACAGGTTTTGTCATGCTGGCCGGGTATAAAGCGGCAACCGATTGAACACCAACTGCATTACCTTGCTATAATGCACTTTTAATAACAATCCACGCGCTTGTCCAACCAACAGCTGGACCGATTGTGCCAGCATCTTGTTTATTGCGATACTCTCTCCGCAGCTTCATATTTCGGCTCCAACACTGCCGCTGACTGAATGCGGCAAGATCGGTCGCCACACTTCTCACAGGTATTTATGTCATTTTCCCAATTGGGGCTAACACCCGAACTGCTCAGCGCCTTGTCCGAACAGGGCTACGAAACACCCACTCCGATTCAGCAACAGGCGATTCCGGTCATACTGAAAGGCCAGGATGTACTGGCAGGCGCCCAGACGGGTACCGGAAAAACCGCGGGGTTCACGCTGCCTCTGCTGCAGCGGCTGATGGAGACGCAGCCCAGCCACCAAAAACCCCATGCAATCCGGGCGCTGATTCTGACGCCAACCCGCGAACTGGCGGCGCAGGTTTTCGAAAGTGTGGAAGTCTATGGCAAACACCTGCCCTTGCAGGCCTTTGTGGTCTTCGGCGGCGTCAACATCAATCCGCAGATAAAACGCCTGCGCAGAGGCGTGGATATTCTGGTGGCGACACCGGGTCGCCTGCTGGATCTGGTCGGGCAGAAAATCGTCGATCTGTCCCAGGTGGAAATCTTTGTCCTGGACGAAGCCGACCGCATGCTCGATATGGGCTTCATTCCCGATATTCGCAGGATTGTCACGCACTTGCCCAGAGAGCGGCAGACGCTGTTGTTTTCCGCCACCTTTTCCGATGAAATCAAGGCCCTGGCGAGCCAGTTTCTCAAAGATCCCGCGGAAATCGCCGTTGCCAGGCACAACACGCCGGCCGAAGCGGTGGCACAGGTGGTCTATGCCGTGGCGCGTGAGCAAAAGCGGGAATTGCTGTCCTATCTGGTCGGCTCCGGCAACTGGAAGCAGGTCCTGGTATTCGTCCGGACCAAACATAGCGCCGATCGCTTGAGCAGGCAACTGCAGCGCGACGGCATACGCAGCGCAGCGCTGCATGGCAATAAAAGCCAGAATGCCCGAACCCGGGCATTGAATTTTTTCAAGGACGGCTCGATCGCGGTACTGGTAGCCACCGATATTGCCGCGCGCGGCATCGACATCGATCAATTGCCGCATGTGGTCAACTTTGATTTACCGTCGGTCCCGGAAGATTATATCCACCGCATCGGCAGAACCGGACGTGCCGGCATGCAGGGCGAGGCGCTGTCTCTGGTCGGTGAGGAAGAAGTCAAACAGCTGGCTGCCATCGAAAAATTGCTGGGTCGGCAGATTCCCCGCGCCGTGGAACCCGGCTACGAGGCCGGTTTCTCCCTGATGACGCCGCCACCCGATCAGCATGTGAGGCACAGCAGACACCATAAGAGAAAGCCGCGCATCAAAAACCCTGTCGGCCATCGCAGACCAAAGACGGCCAACGCAGGAAGACGAAGAAGCAGTGCCAAGATCCAGCAGGGACGCGGTAAAGCATAGCAGTAGCAATCTCCAGTTGTAAAAAAATCAACCCCTGAAACACCGCCAGCCATGAATAAACAGGCCAAAAAAATTCCGGCTTCGCCAGAAACACAGCAGGAAGCCCTGCGCATTGCCCGGCGCACGCAACGACCGGGGCAAACCAAAGAGCAGACCAAACTGATCGCGCAAGGCATACAGAAGGGTATACAGCAATATAAGAGTCAGCATAAAGCCAGGACCCGGGAACTGAACAAAAAACTGAAGCATGCTTCGCGCAGTGAGGACCAGACGCGGCGGCAGGATGCAGCTGCGCAACCAACCGTCGTCTACCGGCAGCATTGGCTGCCCTGGCTGTTGCTGGCATTAACCTGGCTGGCCATCGTCGTTTACAGCTTCTTTTTCGACTTTTAAATTGTCCTGCCCAGGAAATGCACTTCAATCGGTCTTCCCTGAAGCGCCAGAATGTATTGCCTGTACCGACGCCAGCGAAGCATTGCTTTCGTTGGAAAATCCGGAATCGCTTTTTTAAGAGAAACTCCCGTTTGATAAAAACAATGATAAGGATAATGTACTATGAATGAACAACGTATAATCGACATTGAAAGCAAGATAGCGTTTCAGGAAGAAACCCTGCAGGTTCTGAACGATGTCATTTGCGAACAGCAAAAGCAGATTGACAAATTGGTGGCTACCTGTAAATTATTGGATGAACGCATCAATGATCTGCTGGTGGCCAGCAGTGATGCGCCAGCATCCGATGAACCACTCCCGCATTTCTAGTGACACAGCCGGCCGGCGCCGGATCACAGGAGGGAAATAATGAGTAAATGTTGTGAAGATCCAACGGAGCCAAGCAAAATCGATCCCCGGGAACTGCGCAGGGAAAAAGAGCTCTACGGCAATCTGCTACGCGACCTTTTTACCGAAAATCCGGAAAAACTGATGCTCAGGCAGCTGCATTCCGCCAATACCTATATCAGGGAGCTGGCTGCACTCCGGGCTTGGTATCCTGCCGTGCGCAAACATGCCATTGAGCTTCTGGATGCCGGCAGCAAGTCGGTATGCGAACGCATTGCCAGTCAGGAGCCGGATTCTGAAGTTGGCCTGGCCGCCCAACAGCGACTGACAGAATTCGCCCAGTCCGATCAGCAATCCACACTGGGAAAACTGATCGGTGCCTTGAAGGGTTGAGGCGGCTTTTCCCCGATTCCACCAGGGCTGCCGCATCCGGGCTGCGGTCATGAGCGCTCATCGGCATGAACCAGGGGGAAAATCCTGATTCGAGCGCAGCCCGAATGCAGTTTGCGGAATCCGGGAGACACGTTGCCCATTGTATTGCCGCGAAGTGCATGAGCACGGCGTCATGCGCCAAAAGATGCTGTCATCAGAAAAATCCGTTCGTCCTGACCGGTTTGTTGTCGCGCAGCGCCGACCAGCCGTAGGCAATCCGGTAAACCGTCCACAGTGTCCCGCCGATCAGAATGTACACCCCTATGCCAAGGGCGACGGTAAAGGCGCCGAGCAATACCAGTAGCAACGCCACCCAGACTGTCTTGATCTGCCAGTCGAAATGGCTTTCCAGCCAGGTTCCGGCGACTTCCTTGCGCTTGATGTAGTTGAGAATAATGGCGACCAGCAAAGGGATGCCGCCAAAAAAGAAGGACAGCGCCTGACAGATATAGATCACTTCGGCCAGGGATTTCTTGCCCGCCAGCACTTCGGCATCGATGTCTTTTGCTTTTTGCTCTGGTGTCGATTCATTCATGATTTTTTCCCATTGCTTGTTGGTTCACGGGCCATGATCATTGTACCGCAGTTTAAGCCCTTGTATCGCGCTGCATGCGCCTCCGGATTCCGCTGACGCGGTATCCGGGCTCTTTTTGGGGCGACAGAAGAAAATTTCAACCGCAGCCCGCAGGGAGCTTGCAGAATCCGGGAAAACCACCGCCGCCCTGCTGCCGTGGCCAGCGGGAATCACAGCCTGGACATGACCAGTCGATAGATTTCTTCGGTCTCTGCTGCGCTTCCTTGCAGAATTTCTTCCAGTTCGGCAGACTTTGCGATTGCAAACTGCTTGTCCTCGATGCCGCCGATGTTGATATGGACATTCAATGCCGCGCTCTGCAAGGCGGCATGAGCCGCCATCACCGCGACGCCGGCATCGCTGACGACATTCTTGCCGCCCTGCTGCGCGGCGGTACGACTCAATTGAATCAGCTCGGCGCATATCCTGGCACACTGCAAGGGAACATCGGTCGCCTTTTGCAATGCCTGCTGTATCGCCTCGCTGCGCCGTGTCTGTTCATCACTGGTCTGCTTGGGCAGCCTGTAGGCCGACATCACCTCCTGGAAGGCCCTGATATCGGCATCGATGAGCCCGGTCAACCGGGCACGCAGCAGTTCGGATTTCTCCAGCAGCACCCGCATGTCTTCCTCCACCTCGCTGTATTGCGGTTTGCCGATGGTCAGATTGCAAACCATGCCAAGCAGTGCCGCAGATTGGGCGCCCATCAAGGCGGCAGCACTGCCGCCTCCCGGCGTCGGGCTCTTGCTGGCCAGCCGGTCGAGAAATTCCTGAATCGATTGCTGTCTGATGTCTGTCATTTTGAGCAGGTTTCCAGTAGCCCCGTAAAATCATTCCCTGCGCCAGTTTGTTCCTCCGGGCACATCCTCCAGAACGATGCCCTGTTCCTTC
Source organism: Gammaproteobacteria bacterium (assembly GCA_024511045.1). Classification (GTDB taxonomy): domain Bacteria; phylum Pseudomonadota; class Gammaproteobacteria; order Methylococcales; family Methylomonadaceae; genus JANEMG01. The sequence continues at coordinate 10,039 of JANEMG010000020.1, forward strand.
AACTGATCCCGGATCCTGTCCGCCTCGGCCCAGTCCTTGTTTTTCTTCGCCTCCAGACGCAGCGCGATCTGCCGTTCTATCTCTTCCCCGGACAGACTGTCCTGCTCGGACGTGCCGCCTTTCAGAAAATGCTCGGGATCATCCTGCAAAATGCCAAGGATCTCCCCAAGATATTTCAATCTTCCCGCCAGTCTGGCAGCGCGATCAGGGTCCCTGTCCTTCTCCTTGTTGATTTCCCGCGCCAGGTCGAACAACACCGACAATGCCACGGGGGTATTGAAATCGTCATCCATGGCCTCATGAAAACGCGCGATGAATTCATCTTCCACGTCCGGATCGACATCCAGCGGCTGCACGCCGCGCAATGCCGTATACAGCCGGGTCAACGCGGCGCCGGCTTCTTCTAGTTGTTCATCGGAATAGTTCAGGGGACTGCGGTAATGGCTGGAAAGAATGAAAAAACGGATAATCTCCGGACGGTATTTGCGCAACACTTCCCGAACCGTGAAAAAATTGCCCAGCGATTTGGACATTTTTTCCTCGTCGATGCGCACGAAACCATTGTGCATCCAAAGATTGACGAATTTTTCCGCCGTCGCCCCTTCCGACTGGGCGATTTCATTTTCATGATGGGGGAACTGCAGATCCATGCCCCCGCCGTGGATGTCGAAATGATTGCCCAGGCAGCCCGTGGACATCGCCGAGCATTCGATATGCCAGCCCGGCCGGCCGCGTCCCCAGGGTGAATTCCATGCCGGTTCCCCGGGCTTGGCCTTTTTCCAGAGCACGAAATCCATTGGGTCCTGTTTCGCCTGGTCCACTTCGACGCGTTCGCCCGCCTGCAGTTCATCCAGTTTCTTGCCCGACAATCTTCCGTAGTCATGGAACTTGGCCACCGAATAGAAGACATCGCCGTTCTTGCCGATATAGGCGAACCCTCTTTCGAACAGCGCCATGATCATCTGGATGATTCTGTCCATGGATTGCGTGGCACGGGGCTCGATGTCCGGCGGCAGCACGTTCAAGGCGCGTTCGTCTTCGTGCATGGCGTCGATGAAGCGATTGGTCAGGTCGGAAAAATCCTCCCCGGCTTCATTGGCACGCTGGATGATCTTGTCGTCGATATCGGTGACATTGCGCACATAGGTCAGGTCATAGCCCAGATGACGCAGATAACGCGCAACCACATCGAACACCACCATCACCCGGGCATGCCCGATATGGCAATAGTCATAGACAGTCATGCCGCAGACGTACATACCGACCTTGCCGGGTACGAGCGGCTTGAAAACCTCTTTTTGACGGGTCCAGGTGTTGTATATTTTCAACATAAATTTCGTTCCAGATAGAATTGCCACTTTCCCTGAACAATTCAGGCAGCGGATGGGCGGTGCGACAAAGAATATATCGCAAAAAAAGTGCAAACGTTTAAATTTATCAAGTTTGGGGCTTCTAATTCAAGCGAAAAGCGCATAGAATTTTCCCTTTGCATCTATTCTGGAGAACAACCATGCGTTTCCCCGTCCTTGCCATGATGCTGCTCCTCACTTCCAATCTCTCTTTTGCAAAGGAAAACAAAATGTCAGACGACCAAATCAAAGTACAGTTTCAAACCACGCTGGGTAATTTCGTCATTCAGGTCAATAGCGAAAAAGCCCCGATTTCGGCGGAAAACTTTCTGACCTATGTCAAAGAGGGTTTCTACGACGGTACCATCTTCCACCGCATCATTCCCGGATTCATGGCCCAGGGTGGCGGATTTACACCGGATTTCGATCAGAAAGCCGTCCACGATCCCATCAAGAATGAAGCCGACAATGGCTTGAAAAACACCCGCGGCACGGTGGCCATGGCCCGTACGCCCGACCCGGATTCGGCCACCGCGCAGTTTTTCATCAATTACAAGGACAACAGCTTTCTGGACTACACGTCCCCTACTCCCAACGGCTGGGGCTATGCGGTATTCGGCGAAGTCGTGGAAGGCATGGACGTCGTGGACGAGATGGCCAAACAGCCTACCGGTAATCATGGCCCGCATCAGGATGTCCCGAAAACGCCCATCATTATCGAAAAGGCCGTGATCATCACGGAATGAACTGCTGCAGCCCGCCATTGGAAGTTTCGCCTTGACAGCGGAAATTCTGTTCATTGCCGACCTGCACCTGACCATTGAGAAACCGGCGGTAACCAGCCGGTTTCTCGATTTTCTGGCCAACAGGGCCAGCGCTGCCGACGCTCTGTATATCCTGGGGGATTTTTTCGATGCCTGGATTGGCGATGACGACCCCACCCCACCCAATGGCGCGGTCAGGAAACAGCTGCGCAAACTGACCGACTTGGGCACGAAAGTCTACTTTCAGCAGGGCAACCGGGATTTTCTGATCGGTTCCAGGTTTGCCCGGGAAACCGGTGTCGTCCTGCTCGATGACCATGTCGTTATCGACCTGTTCGGCGTACCGACGCTGCTCATGCACGGCGATCTGCTGTGCAGTGACGACACTGCCTATCAGGCATTCCGGAAAAAGTCCCACACGCCGGAATGGCAGCGGAACATGCTCTCCAAACCGCTGCTGCTGCGCATGCTGATCGCGCGCTGGCTGCGCTGGCGCAGTCATTTCCATAAAAGCAGAAAGACCCTGCAAATCATGGATGTCAACCAACAGACGGTGCTGGAGACCATGCGCCGTCACAAAGCCTTGCGCCTGATCCACGGCCACACGCACCGTCCTGCAGTGCATGACTTCGTTATCGATGGCCAGAAAGCCCAGCGCTTCGTGCTGGCCAATTGGACGACAGATTCCGCAAGCTGCCTGAGCTGGACCAGCAAGGGCTACGAAACCCTGTTATTGTGAAATGATCGATGCTCAGAATGCATCGATCCTGCGGCGCATTTGTATCTGCGTATTTTTTACCAAATAGCAGTTTGCAAGATAAGGATTCCCCTGTATAATGGCGCTTCTTTATTCGGAGGGTCGTTAGCTCAGCCGGTAGAGCACCGCACTTTTAATGCGATGGTCGAAGGTTCGAATCCTTCACGACCCACCATATTTGAATACCATGAATCAAGCAGTCAGCGTTGCAGCGCGGCTGCTTTTTTTATGTCCGGATTTTATGTCCGGACCTTTTTTGCAGCAGGATGAGGACAGCATTCCGGAGCGGTTCCTTAATGTCCGAATCTGAAAAAACAACATCTCAGGAGTGCTCATCATGGCCCTCATTTCTTTGCGGCAGCTTCTGGACTACGCCGCGGAACACGGTTTCGCCGTTCCTGCATTCAATGTCAGCAATATGGAGCAGGTGCAGGCGATCATGCAGGCGGCCGATTTCTGTGACAGCCCCGTTATCATGCAGGGATCGGCCGGCGCCAATCGATATGCCGGCGCGGTGTTTCTGCGTCATCTGATTGCCGCAGCCGTTGAACAATATCCGCACATTCCCGTGGTCATGCACCGGGATCACGGGCCCTCGCCCGCCGTCTGTGCGCAGGCATTGCAATCGGGGTTCAGCTCGGTGATGATGGACGGATCCCTGCTGGAAGACATCGACGATTGTCAAGATAGTTGTCCTATTTTCTATGCTACTTTCTCTCTAACTTCCTGTTCTTCTGTCTCTGATTTCTCCGGGTTCAACCAGACTTCACTCACTGGTTCCCAGTTTCGT
>JANEMG010000257.1 GCA_024511045.1 Gammaproteobacteria bacterium
AGTTTTAGGCTGGGAACCGGAAATCACATTACCAGCCGGCCTGCAGCAATACTGGCAGTGGCTGCGAAGCCAAGACGGATACTGAATAACAAATCACGTCGGGATCCCGGGTCAAAAACGTGGCGCCTTAAATCCGCAACCCGGCATATCAGTCGCCGGGTGAAATTCCCTGATAGGCTCTTTGCCTTCTTTCCTTGAGAAAAAGCCAGGGTTTTTTCATTTTTTCCAAAGCAGTCAGTGCGTAGGGCGCCCCACCCAGGGCCACGGCATCGACCAGGCAGTACCAGGCCGCCACACCGCTGGGCGGGTTGCCCTGCGGCAAACCCAGGACCGGATCGATCACCGCCCAATGCCAGGTTCCCACCGCTGTGCCGATCAGCTCCAGCCAGGTGGTAATAAAAAAAGCGGCCAGATACAACAACGGTGACCGGCCTTTGAACAGATACACCAGAAAGACACAGTACAACAGTGCGCCGACGGCATCACCCCTCTCCGCGAAGGTTATTCCCCACAACGACCACAGACCACAGGTGAAAACGACAAAAAAAGTGATCACCCTGGAATAACGATGAAAAAAACCGGACCGGCCCAGTGCCACCGCTGTCAGATAAACCATGCCATGACCAGGCGGCACATAGGCGGGAACATTTTCAAAACGGTAGGTATAGCCTCCCATATAGGGGGAGGCAAAGTGCTCACCAATGGTGGCGAACATAATCGCGATAATGACCTGCATGCGGACAAATTTGCATTCGCCCAGCAGCAGCCCGATCAGGAACACCCAGGCGCAGACGCCAAGGGCATTCTGTTTCTGCAGCGTCCCATCCGCATCGACGACCAGACACACCGCAACGCAAAGGAAGGTAAATGCGGCAATAAAATAATCGCGGATATTGTGCCGGTAATCACCCTTGGGATCCGGAAAATGACGGAACATCGATTATACCTCAGTCTGTTGCATGCAGCTGGCAAGTCTACCATTTACCCAATAATAATTCCAAGGTCAGGCGTAACTACGCGGGCCCTTATGGGTAGTCTGTTCCGGAAGATGCCGTGAATACATCCCTGTAGGCTTGACTTTGGCATCCCTGCCAAAGACACTTCCTCCACAGACCACCCATAGGGGGCTTCTTTTACTATGGGTGAGTAGTTACGGTCAGACAAACATTACCGCAATCGCCGCATATCTTGCCGTTTTTCCGATCAAAATCGCCAGGCTCGAGGTCCATAGCGGCAGGCGCAGCCAACCGGCGGCAAAACACAGCCCATCACCCACGATGGGCAACCAGGAAAACAGCAATGCCCAGCGCCCCCAGCGCTGTACGGAAGCGATGGCCTTTTGCTTCTTTCCGGGCAGCAGTTGCTGCACGGGGTATTTCTTTGCCGTCAGGAAGCCTAGAAACCAGGTAGTCAACGCCCCCAGAGTATTCCCGACGCTGGCTACGGCAACCAGCTCCACGACTGGACTGTCGCCTTCCGCCACCAGGTAAGCCAGTACCGCCTCCGACCCTCCGGGGAAGATCGTCGAGGCAATAAATGAACTGACAAACAACCCCCACACGCTCATGACTTTTTTTCAGCCCCTTCTCGATGCCATAAAAAAACCCCTGCAACCGCCAAGGCTTGCAGGGGTTCCATGCAACTTTCTGGAAAGCGCCCAGGCGCTCTACAGAATCACTCCTGATTCTACGCCGATCCCTGCTTGCTGATCAGGGAACTGACCTGCGTGTACAGCCAGCTCAGAAATCTGACCACATAGCCAATCAATTGCTTGGTCAGATCCAACAGATAAGCGACAATTTCGCCTGCGCTCATGCCCTTAAATTTTCGCATCAGAAAAGGCGTGAGCAGCAGGCCGACAGCCAGACCGATCACCAGCACACCGGAGATCAACGGCTCTTCCCGCGGTGCAGCCGCCACCTTGGCCATCTGAGCGGCCTCCGCTTTTTCAATGCCCGCCGGCGGACCTATCGTGGAATAATCGTCCTGAACAACGAAAGGCGTCACCCCTGGAATGCTGGGCAGATCGCCGCTGCCGTTGCCGGTTTTCAACTGGCCTTTCATGCCCTTTTCCATATGCTGGGCCAGGTCGCAATGCACCAGATAGGTTTTCTCACCCGGTGGAAGAATCAGGGTGCCGGATATCTTCCCGGGCCCCGTCACTTCCAGATGAAACATGCCTTTTGGATACAGATACTTGGGCAGTCCATGCATCATCCATTGATGGCGCACGTTGTCTTCGTTGATGAAATGCACCGTCAATTTCGTGCAGGGTTCGAATTGATACTCCTGGACATCGAAGGCATAGATGCGGCCGGGAAATTTTTTCGCATACTTATGTCCGGCATGCACGGTGATTTCCTTGGTCGCGGCAATGCCGTCGCAGCCATCGGGAATCCTGTCGACATTCTGGCCCATGACCATGCCGCCGCCCATATCCATCAAATGGCCGCCGCCATGATCCATCAAGGCATTATGCTCCTGGAATTGCTTGGCCGACGCAGCACCTGCCACGATCAAAAACAGTGTGGTCAGTAATAAACTACGCATCTGACTGCCCTCCTTTCTTAGATGAAGTCAACGCCTTTACCATATTGATCACTTTTTCACGATTGACCACCAGAAGGTAGGCAAATACACCCAGCAACAGGCCCACGAAGAAATTCCGGAAGGAACTTCCTCCTTCGTCGCTCACCTGTACCGTTTTCATCGCCCCTTTCGCTGCATCGGACGTATCGACAGGAAAAGCCGCCGGCGGCACATAGCCCCGCGGATCGACCTCACCCAGGCTGTTCCAGGCATCGGCATCCTGCCAGACCGGCAGCTGTCGGGCAAAGAAGTCCTTGGTGAAATATGGCGCAACACTGACACCCTGCAACTTGGGTATGCCCTCCTCGTTCAGGAAGGATTTATAGACGATGGCGCTGACATTACCGCCGGGATTCATGCCATCGGTGGTGATCCCCTTCTCCCGGTGATCATGAAATATCCAGATGCCCTCTCCATAGCTGTGCAGGCCGTCATCGACGGTGCTGATCTTCAGATCATTGCGCTGCGCTGGAGCCAGATCGTAGATGTCACGGGTGATCTGCGCTGCCGGGTTATGCTCGATACCATCGTAATGGGTGATCGTCGCCTTGTGCCCGTGCGTATGCAAAGCCAGTATTTCTCCGGAACTGTTGAACAGCCGGATTTTTATATTCTTGTCCGGCTCGGTGACGATCAGGGATTCCCTGATCGTATAGGGAAAAGATCGCCCATTCAACGTGTAATAATCCTCGGTGGAATCGGTCATGTCATATTCCCGATTCATTTTCTTGGCGATAATGCGGGGGTCGTTGTAATTCTGGATGATGTCATGCAACTGCTTGTCGATTGCGTGATAGTGCAGATCGTATTCGCTGTTGTATTGTTCCAGCACCGCCTTGGATGGATGCCGCACTTGGCCGGCGCCGACATTGAAGGTCTGCACCCAGTTGTTGGGGCGGTTCTCCTCGACGACGAACATGCCCACCAGCCCCATTGCCAGATGCACATGCGTCTGCACATGGCAGTGATAGACGAATGTTCCAGGCTGCCTGGGCTTTATCTCATAGGTACGCATTTCGCCCGGCATCACCAGTTGCTCACTGGTCTGCGGAACACCATCGTTGCCTTCCCCGGAACTGTCCACAAAGGGATGATCCACCCCATGCAGATGGATCGTATGCGGGAAGTAATGGGTATTTTCCAGCTGAATCCAGACGATATCGTCCTGCTCCACGCGGATAACCGGTGAAGGCGCCCGCAGCAGCGGATTGGCCTCGAGACCGACAAAACTCTTGGTCGCCATACCGCGCGATTTTGGCGCAAACACCCACATGCCCGGTTGTATCCCAGGAGCAATATCGAAAGTTGGCACGACGCCATTGAAATCCGGAGAATGACCATTCAACTCCGCGACTTCGAGCTTGATGATGATCAGATCCGGATCGCCGTCGCCATCCCGGTCATTTTTCTTGATCACCGCGTCTGCGGCGAGATAGGTATCCATGAGCGT
>JANEMG010000258.1 GCA_024511045.1 Gammaproteobacteria bacterium
CGGCCCCGGTCAGGGCTGTATCTTCGTCTATCAGGGCAAGGTTCAGGCGGTCATCGAAAAACAATGTCTGATACAGTTGCAGACGGACAACGTTCCGTTCTGGACGACGATCAAGAAATGCATGCAGTTTTTTCAAAGCGAGCACAAGGTCGGCATCTATTTCTACAAGACCAGCAAGATCCTGGACCAGAAATGGGGTACCACCGGCATCATCAAATACGAAGACCCAAAATACAAGTTCCCTGTCGGATTGAAGGCCTTTGGCAATTACAGCTACCGGATTTCCGATGCACGCAGCTTTTTCACCAATGTCGTCGGCAGCCATCAGGATTTTTTCATCGATGACTTCCGGCAGGTGATGTCGGCCCGAATCGTGCACCCGTTGACCGATTTTCTCGCCGAAAGCCGCTATTCCTATACGGAAATCGATGCTTATCGCGAGGAAATCGCCCGCGGTATGGAACTAAAGCTCCTTGCGGATTTCCGCAAACTGGGCTTTACCATCACCGATTTCCGCATCGAAGGCACCAGTTTCGACGATGCCACGCTGCAGCGCATCAACCGCATCGCAGATTTGACCGCGGAAGCGCAGGCGGCCAAGGCTGTCGGACTGGACTACGCCAACCTGCAGCAGCTGGAGGCAATGCGGGAAGCGGCAAGAAATGAAGGCGGCGGCGCCGGAATCGGCATGGGACTGGGAGCCGGCATGGGCCTGGGACAGACCATGGCCAGCACGATGGCCGCGGGCTTCACCGGCAGCACAGCCCCGAGCGACGACGATATCATGGGCAGATTGGCGCAGCTGAAAAAAATGTATGCAGCGGAGCTGATCAGCGAAGCGGAATATGCGGCGAAAAAACAGCAGATTCTGGATGATTTTTAAACAGCGTTCCTGAAAAATGAAGAGATGTCTGAGCTGCTCGGCGCCATTGCCGGCCAACACCAATATCTGCCATTACTGCGGGACACGCAATGACGTCGATCTTGGCAGGAAGGATTATGTGCTGCATGCAACGGCCTCCGACCGGATCTGCCCGCATTGCGATCAGGTACTGCAGACCATCGACCTGCATCTGCAGGAGAATTTTTTGATAGAACGCTGTGCAAGCTGCTATGGCCTGTTCTTCGATCCCGGCGAGATCGAAGCACTGCTGGAAAGCTCGGTTGCCGGCGTGTTCGACATCAACATCCAGCTGCTGCGCAACATCAATAAAGAACGTTATGCCAAAAACCAGAAAGTGCAATACATCAAATGCCCGGTGTGCCGGAATTTCATGCGCCGGGTCAATTTCGGCCACCGCAGCGGTGTCGTCGTCGACCGCTGCAGGGAACATGGCGTGTGGCTGGACAACGGCGAGATAGCACACCTGCTGGAATGGAAAAAAGCCGGCGGGCAGATGCTGCACGAACGGCAGCTGCGGCGTGAGCGGGAGACCGGAAAAAACCGGAAACGGGAGTCCTGGCGCGGTAGCCCTGTCGATGTTGCCGCAGGCCATGGCTATCCGGAGTTATTTTCCGGCAGGGCGGACGAGGAATTGCTGAGCATGGTATCCACAGCTATTTTCAGGCTGTTTCGATAGTGGAGATGGTTATTGCATTTTCTATTGTGTTCTTTCATCCCTGATATACATGACACAATTATTGTGCCGCATATCGACCTTGAACAAATCACTGACCCGGACTATTTCACTTAATTTTTTATAGCCGTAATTTACTGGAGAGAATGAAGTATTGTTGGAAACATATTGCCCGACCTGGCCTAAATGCGACCAGCCATCATCTTCGGCTGTTTGTTTGACTGCAGTTCTCAATAACTTGACCAAACCTGCATCTTGCCTCAATTCATTTCGTGACAATTTGCGACTGCCTGAATTACTTGAAGTTGTCTTTTCCTCTTCGTCCGAAGTCTCCTCTTCAATAAGCTTTTCTGTGAAAATGAATTGCGAGCAGGCTTTGATGAAAGGAGGGGGTGTTTTTTTCTCGCCAAAACCATAAACCTTGAGGCCATTTGCCAAAATCCGCATCACCAGTGGTGTAAAATCACTATCGCTGGTCATCAGGGCAAAGGCATCGATCGCATGACCATAGAGCAAATCCATTGCATCTATAATCATCGCGGCATCTGTTGCATTTTTACCGGTTGTATAGGCAAACTGCTGGACAGGGACAATCGCAAATGGATGGAGTTTTTCTTCCCAGCCTTGTAATTGGGGGCTTTTCCAGTTGCCGTAGGCTTTACGGATATTGACAACGCCGTATTTGGCAAGCTCATTCAAAACACCATCAATTACCTTGGGGCTGACATTGTCGCAGTCGATGAGTAATGCAATTTTTCTTTCTTTTTCTTCCATTGTTTGTCATTCATTGCCAGGCAGGTATTCCAGCGTCATCTGACTGACTGTTGCCGTGGAATTGATCAGCTTTTTGAGACGGCAGGCAACTTTGCCATCCCCCCGCTGCAATTTGACGATCTCGCCTGGCCTGAATTCGCAGGTGGCGAAAACTACGCTGTCTTCCGTATGCATCGCTTTCATGCCGGGCAGCAACATGGCCTACAGTCCTTTTTTCCGGGACGGGCCGGTCAGATGCACCAGCTTCGATTCCATGGCGAGCAGCTCCACTCCCAGCTGGATCTTTCCTTCGGGACACTGCGCTCCGATGCGCCGTATCAGGCCAATTTCCAGACGCTCCTTATCGGACAGAAAGCCGATGATGTCGCCAATGCGAACCTTGATGTTCCTGGCATCGCAGACGACACTGTAGCCCAGGATACAGCTGTCCTGAATGGCAAAATCATCGAAAAACACGGCATTGCCGGAATCGCCTCCGGTTTTTTCCGATTGCTCCCAGATTTCGGTCTGCTGTCCGGAAACCAAAGCCGGCGCCGCATCGAAAATCCGTCGGGTATGAGCGTCGATACCACCATGGCTGCTGTGCATTTTTGGCTGTTGAAAGAGAACTTCGTTGTCCAGCGGCACCAAATCCACATCCAGGGTTCCCCATTGTCCTGAAATTCTCGGGTCATAAATTTTCACCGTATGGTCCGCTTTTTCTTCCAGGGCAAAGCCCTGACTGTTCCGAAGATGATTGAGCACATTGGTGAGGCCGATGATGCCGTCGATATTCCTGCGCTCTCTGAGCCGGGTGAATTTTCTGCATTTTACCTGGCTCAGCGTTTTCACGACCCTGGTATAAAGCGCGCTATTGATGGCCCTGAGCTGCCCGGTACCAATTTCCTGCGGCTGCTGCAAAAAATCATGAATGCTTCTGGCGACGGGTAAGACATTGAAATACCGATATGCGCCAGCGTCTGCAGGCGGCATGTCTTGCGGTCTGTCATCGAACCGGACGGGCGGGGCATCCCGATGCAGGTCGAAGACATAAAGCCCTTTGCTCTGGTCCTGGGAAAGATCAGCGCTCACTTCTGTACCAGCGACGGTGATCGCCCGGCCAAGAAGTTGGAAGATTTTCTGCATTTCCCGTGGACGGAACTGATTGCTGCTGGTCAGCGCGAACAACAGAATGCTCCCGAACAGCTGTTCGATGCTTTGCCTTTCGTGCCCATCGACGGCGACAGGCAGTTTCGTCAGCTGCATCTGTTCGGCAAATTCGAATATCCGGTAGCAATCCGTCCAGAAGCCGGCGCTGGGATTGAGATAGGCTTCCGAAGTATACAACTGCATCTGTCCCATCTGCTGCAGTGCGCGGTAAACGAGCAACGCAAGTTGCTTTTTTTTAAGCGTTATTTTCCGGTGCTGCTGATGATCGAGTTGCTGCAGGTAATTGTCCCGCAAATGTTGGTGGCAGCTGACCAGCAACTCCATACTGGCCTGCTGTTCCGATGAGAAAGGAAAGTCGGCATCGAGAAATGTCGACTCCAGGGGGCCTGAAAAATCATGGAGTCGACTGAGAATCAATTCCAGCGCGGACAAATGCCTGTCGGCTTTTTCCTGGTCATCTTCAAAACTGAAGTTTCCCAATTTTTTGGAGCAATGAATATTAGGGCCGACTAATATGGCGGATAAATTAGTGC
>JANEMG010000259.1 GCA_024511045.1 Gammaproteobacteria bacterium
GCAGAACAGGTGCTGTACTGGCGTCGGGATGACAAGAAATACAGGTTTTCAGCAAAGCTGAGGGTCATACGTAATCAGGTAAATATTTACTGTATACAGGGATTTACAATATGCGATTTTTAAAACAGTTGTTCTATGCTCTGGGTTATGGCTTGTTTGGCAGTCTGGTTGTGCTGGTGGTTGGCTATGTGTATTACCTGGATTCCAGGCCGGACCTGAAAATCTGGCACGAGACTCTGCTGCAGGGGGAGTTTGCTGCCGCACAGGCGAAAGACATCAGGGATCTGGATGCCTACCGGGCATTGGAAGACCGGTTGTTCGAACAGTTGCAGGAGCGGATCATTTCCCGCATCGAGGAGGGAGAGCAGCGTCAGCTGGGACGATTCTACAACGGCAGCCGGGTCAATCCGCTGAGCTTTCCGCGCAACTGGAACCGTACCTTCGAACTGCTTCCGCAGCATCCTGTGGGTGGCGTGCTGCTGCACGGATTGTCCGACTCTCCCTACAGTCTGCGGGCGCTGGGGCAAATGCTGTACCGGAAGGGTTTTCATGTGGTGGGGCTGCGCCTGCCGGGCCATGGTACGGCGCCTTCCGGGCTGTTGACTGTCCAGTGGCGGGACTGGGCGGCGGCGGTGCGTATCGCGATGCGGCATCTCAAGGAGAGGCTGGGGTCGGAGCAGCCTTTGTATATGCTTGGCTATTCCAATGGCGCCGCGCTGGCGGTCGAATATACCCTGGCGGTTCTTGAAGGCGAGCCGCTGCCAGCCGTGCAGGGTCTGGTGCTGCTTTCGCCGGCCATCGGCGTCAGCAAGGTCGCCGCGCTGGCCATCTGGCAGTCCAGGCTGGGCAGCCTGATCGGCATGGACAAGCTGGCCTGGACGGCGATTCAGCCGGAGTTCGATCCCTATAAATACAATTCCTTCACCGTCAATGCCGGGGATCAGATCTACCGGCTCACCGAGAATATTGCGCAGCGCATGAAGCAATTGCAGAAACCGCTGCGCGTCCGGGACTTTCCCAGAGTGCTGGCCTTTCATTCCGTCGTGGATGCGACGGTTGCGCCGGAGATCCTCATCGAGACATTGTTTTCCAGGCTTGCCGCGGAAGGGCACGAACTGGTGCTGTTCGATGTCAATCGCAGTGCAGAGACCGAGGAACTGCTGCGCTCCGATCCGGATATCTTTCTGCAGCAGCTGTTCGCCGACAAGCAGCTGGGCTTCAATCAGACGCTGATCACCAGCGCTGCTGCGGATTCCAGCCAGCTGGTGGTGCGTTACAGGCAGGCGGGAGCGACAGAGGTTTTCGAGACGCCCTTGGGAAGGGGCTGGCCTGACGAGGTGTTTTCCCTGTCGCATGTGGCGCTGCCTTTTCCAGCTGACGACCCGATCTACGGCAGCAAACCCTACCGGGGGGATGTCTATCCCTGGATCACCCTGGGCAGCGTGGCGCTGCGTGGTGAGCGCAACCTGCTGCTGTTTCCCGACAATTATTTTCTGCGGCTGCGCTACAATCCCTTTTTCGACTATCTCGCCCGGCGGGTGCAGGGATTTTGCAGGGCAGGGCAGGCAATTGTCCCGCAAGCAAGCGCGCCGCCTAGAGCAGAAATCCCCGCTCCTTTAGCCGGGCGTAGGCGTCTTCGACGCTAATCTGGCCGGTATCGAAGGCGATGTCGCAGGCAACGGCATCGCTCGGGCAGAGGCACAGCAACCCGGCATGCTGGATTGCCTCGGTCAGAATCGGCAGTTGTGTCTCGTGTTCATCGATGACGCTGGCCGCATGGCCGGTGTCGAAAAGTTTCCTTTCCAGGCGGTAGGCGAAATCCAGATTGTCGGTGCCGGTAATGGCGATTACCGCCGCCTTCTGCCCGAAGCGGGCTGCGCGTTCCTCGACGGTGACATGGTTGAAGACGCCTTCGCCGACACTTCCAGTGATCATTCCTGCGCCCACCGTGATGTTGGTGAGGCGGTCGATGATGATGAAGGCGCCGGTGGTCTTGTTGTTTTTATAGGGGTCGAACACCACCCGCGCATTGACCGAAATATCGCACAAGCCGATTTCGTTGAGCTGCAGTTCACTGGCCTGGTGGTGTTCCAGGGTGTTGACATCGATGCGGTGATGAATGCGGGAGATGGATCCGGAGACATTGCGGGTGGCCAGCTTCAGCGCATACTGACGGCCGGGCGCCATGGGCTTCTCGGTCATCCAGACGATGGTCGCGGTGAATTTGTCGTCGACCATGGGCAGCTTGTCGACATGGGTGATCATGTCGCCGCGGGAGACATCGATTTCATCCTGCAGCGTGAAGGTGACCGCCATGGGCGGAAATGCCTCCTCCAGGTCGCCGTCGTAGGTGACGATGGACTTGATGGCGCTGGTCTTGCCGGAAGGCAGCACCGTGATCCGGTCGCCGGGATGGAAGATGCCAGAGGCGATGGTGCCGCAGAAGCCGCGGAAATCCAGGTTGGGGCGGTTGACATACTGCACCGGAAAGCGCGGATCCTGAAAATTCCGGTCGTTGACGATTTCGATGCTTTCCAGCATTTCCATCAATGGTTTGCCCGTGTACCAAGGCATGTTCTCGCTGCGGTTGACGACATTGTCGCCGAGCAGCGCGGAAATGGGGATGAAGCAGATACTCTGTTCGTCGACATCCAGCTTGCGCGCGAATTCCAGGTAGTCCTTCTTGATCTGCAGAAAGGTCTGTTCGCTGTAATCCATCAGATCCATCTTGTTGATGGCGACGATCAGATGCTTGATGCCCAGCAGCGAGGCAATGAAGCTGTGCCGCCGGGTCTGGACCTGCACGCCATGCCGGGCGTCGATCAGGATCACCGCCAGATCGCAGGTGGATGCGCCGGTGGCCATGTTGCGGGTATATTGTTCGTGCCCTGGGGTGTCGGCGATGATGAACTTCCGGGTGGCGGTGGAAAAATAGCGGTAGGCGACATCGATGGTGATGCCCTGTTCGCGCTCCGCCTGCAGGCCGTCCACCAGCAGCGCCAAGTCGATGTCGCCGCCGGTGGTTCCGGATTTCACGCTGTCCGCCTTGACCGCGGCCAACTGGTCCTCGTAGATCATTTTCGAGTCGTGCAGCAGCCGCCCGATGAGCGTGCTTTTGCCGTCATCGACGCTGCCGCAGGTCAAAAAGCGCAGCAATTCCTTGCGTTCGTGCTGCGCCAGATAGGCATCGATGTCGGTGCTTATGAGGTCTGATTGATGGGACATTTGATTTGTTCTGCGCTGTTTGTTTCTGGTGACGGTTTGTTTTCGCGGCTTGTCGAGGCTAAAAGTAACCTTCGCGCTTCTTCTGTTCCATGGAACCGGCCTGGTCGTGATCGATGACCCGTCCCTGACGTTCGGAACTCTTGGTCAGGAGCATTTCCTGGATGATCTCGGGCAGCGTGGTGGCCGTGGATTCCACCGCCCCGGTCAGGGGATAGCAGCCCAGGGTGCGGAAGCGGACCATTTTCATTTCCACCTTGTCGTCCGGGCCGATGGACATGCGCTCGTCGTCGACCATGATCAGGGTGCCGTCCTTTTCCACCACCGGGCGTTCCTTGGCGAAATACAGCGGCACGATGGGAATGTTCTCCAAGTGGATGTACTGCCAGATATCCAGTTCCGTCCAGTTGGACAACGGGAAAACCCGGATGCTTTCACCCTGGTCGATCTTGCCGTTGTAGATGTTCCAGAGTTCCGGGCGCTGGTTTTTCGGGTCCCAGCGGTGATTCTTGTCGCGGAAGGAATATACCCGCTCCTTGGCGCGGGATTTCTCCTCATCCCTGCGCGCGCCGCCGAATGCCGCATCGAAGCGGTATTTGTCCAGGGCCTGCTTCAGGGCGTCGGTCTTCATGACGTCGGTATGCTTCTTGCTGCCGTGGGTGAACGGCCCGATGCCCTGTTCCACGCCGTCCTCGTTGATGTAGACGATCAGTTCCAGTCCCAGGTCCTCAATCAGTTTGTCGCGAAACTCGATCATCTCCCTGAATTTCCAGGTGGTGTCCACATGCATCAGGGGAAAGGG
>JANEMG010000260.1 GCA_024511045.1 Gammaproteobacteria bacterium
TATTGAGTTTTGGAGCGCCTATCATAACAAATAGGCACCAGACACGCCCCTCCTTATCCCCTTGTTTTGGCGCCAGTTAGCCAAAAAATTCACTGGCTTTTCGAGTTTTGCATTTACCTCTCCTATATTCCCTGCACCGCCCAAACCAAATGGTGTTTAACGCAAGGCAGGAATGATCGAAGATCTGTTGTTCCTATAGCATAACTTTTTCTGTAGCAGCCCTTTTTCATAAAATGTCATTGTCAGAAATACCAGCTGTCGATCTGGAGCGGGTTCCAGCGGAACTAAGGGACACTGTCAACGCCTCCCTGTTGCAGTTTTCAGAAAAATTGTCGAGTCAGGATGGAGAATTGCTGCAGGCAAATGCTGAATTCATGCAATCACTGGCAAAAGTCTGGACCTGCAGTCAGTTTGTTGCCAACAGCTGTTTACAGAAACCGGCAATAATCATCGATCTGGTTGAGTCGGGACGCTTGTTTTCTGATCAATGTCGAGAGGGTTACCGACATTATCTGGATGCTCAGGATGTCCAGTCGGAAGCTGACTTGATGGCCGTTCTGAGGCGCTTTCGGCGCCGGGAAATGATCAGAATTGCCTGGCGTGATCTGGCCGGCTGGGCGGATCTTGCGGAAACGATGATGGATCTGACGGCACTGGCGGATGCCTGCATTCAATATGCCCTGCAGTTTCTCTATCAGCAGGCCTGCCAGCGGCGTGGCACCCCGTTGCTTGGCGATGGTTCGCCGCAGCAATTGATCGTGCTGGGTATGGGCAAGCTGGGTGCCTGGGAATTGAACTATTCATCCGACATCGACCTGATTTTCTCCTATGTACAGGACGGCATCCTGGAGGACAGGAAGCAGACCACCTACAATGAATTTTTTTCCCGCTTGTGCCGCAGTCTGGTCAAGGTGCTGGATGAAGTCACCGTGGATGGTTTTGTCTTCAGAACCGATGTCAGGCTTCGCCCTTTCGGTGACAGCGGCCCGATCGTCATGTCCTTCGAAGGCATGGAAAACTATTATCAGACGCAGGCCAGGGAATGGGAGCGCTATGCGATGATCAAGGTGCGCCAGGTCGCCGGCGATTTCAATTCTGGCGAGCAGTTGCTGAGCATGCTGAAACCCTTTGTCTATCGGCGCTATATCGATTACGGCGCATTTGCCGAACTGCGCTTGCTGAAGTTCAAGATCACCCAGGAATTGCAGCGCAGAGACCGCATGGACAACATCAAGCTGGGGCCAGGCGGAATTCGTGAAATCGAGTTCATCGGACAGGCCTTTCAGCTGATTCGCGGCGGCAATGAAAAGAGCCTGCAGCAGCGCAGTATCCTGTCAGTGTTGACGGCCTTGCAGACCCTGGGACTGCTGCCGGCAGATGTGGTTACCGAATTGCAGCGCTCCTACCGGTTTCTGCGCAGGGTGGAAAATCATATTCAGCAATATCAGGACAAACAGACCCATGATCTGCCCAAGGGCGAGATGGAGCGGTCTGTTCTGGCCTATTCCCTGGGGTATTCCGGTTGGGACAGTTTCATCGACGAACTGGATGCGGTGCGCAGGCAGGTGCAGGGTGTTTTCGATGATGTGTTTTCCATTGGCCAGCAGGATGATCTCGACCAGGCGGGGGTTTCCATATGGGTTGGGGAAGTCGAACAGGAAGTGTTGCTGGCGCAGCTTGGGAATATGGGTTACCAGCATCCTGGAGAGAGCCTGTCGCTGCTGCAGGCTTTCAAGAACTCGACGGCACTGAAACGACTGACGGCAAAGGGGGCGGCAGTCGTCGATCGCCTGATGCCGCAACTGTTGAACGGTGTGGGCATGGTTGGTAATCCTGACCAGACCCTGCGGCGCCTTCTGTCCTTGCTGGAGTCTGTTGCCGGGCGAAATGTTTATCTGGCTTTATTGGCAGAAAATCCCGATGCCCTGACCCAGCTGATCAACCTCTCCTCGGCCAGTCCATGGATTTGTGACTATCTGGCCCGCTATCCGGTTTTGTTCGATGAACTGCTGGATACGCGGTCTTTATACGAGCCGCTCGATAAAGAAAATCTCCAGATGCAATTGCACCAGCAGCTCAGGAACTGTGATCATCATGATCTCGAACAGATCATGATTGTATTGCGCAAGTTCAAGCAGGTCAACGTACTGCGCGTGGCTGCCGCCGATATCATGGATGTCATTCCGATCACCGTCGTCAGTGACTATCTGACCTATATTGCCGAAGTGATTCTGGAAGAAGTCGTCGAACAGGCCTGGCGCATGCTGACCGAAAAACATGGCGTTCCGCCTGGAACGACATTGCAGCGGTCAGGGCGGTTCGGCGTTCTGGGGTTTGGCAAGCTGGGTGGGCTGGAACTGGGTTATGGCTCGGATATGGATCTGGTATTTCTCTATGACTGTGACGATGGCAACAGCATGACCGATGGTGTCAAGCCCATCAGCACGGTGCAATTCTACGGCCGCCTGGGGCAAAAAATCATCCATATGCTGAGTACCCGAATGCTTTCGGGAATCCTGTACGAAGTCGACATGCGGCTGCGTCCCAGCGGCAAATCGGGATTGCTGGTCAGTCATGTAAAAGCCTACCGGAGCTATATGGAAAAGGAAGCCTGGACTTGGGAGCATCAGGCTCTGGTTCGAGGGAGGTTCGTCGCAGGCGATCCGGAAGTCATGCGGGAATTCGAGTCGATTCGCAGGGATATTCTGTGTCTGAAGCGGGACGTGGAGGAATTGAAAAGGGAAGTCAGGGAAATGCGGGAAAAGATGCGCGACAATCTGGCCAGCAGGAAAGCGGGGCTGTTTGATCTGAAACAAGGTCAAGGCGGTATTGCTGATATTGAGTTTATAGTACAATTCAGTGTTTTAGCTTTGGCGCATGACAACGAAAAACTGCTTGCCTATACCGACAATATCAGGCTGATCGATGCCTTGCAGGAGATCGGCTTTTTTTCCAGGGAAAGGGCGGAAGATCTCAAACGCGCCTATTGCGCCTATCGGGACCGGGTACATGCCGAAGTATTGCAAGGCAATCCCGCCCTGGTGCCGGAAGAGGAATTCAGGGGCATGCGCAGTCAGATAGAGAAAATATGGCAGGAAGTCATGCAGTGAGGTAACTACTCACCCATAGTAAAACAAGCTCCCTATGGGTGGTCTGTAGAGGAAGTGTCTTTGGCAGGGATGCCAAAGTCAAGCCTACAGGGATGTATTCACGGCGTCTTTCGGAACAGACTACCCATAGGGGGCCGAGTAGTTGCGCAGTGAGCAAAATTGGCGATAAGGCATTGTCCTTCGGTGACAGACGGGCATTGACTACATTAATGAGCGATTGGGGGATGTGACAATGACGATGGATGACAGAGATGGCGTCATCTGGCTGGATGGTGAATGGGTTCCCTGGCGGGATGCCAAAGTACATGTGTTGACCCATACGCTGCACTATGGTGCGGGCGTTTTCGAGGGGCTGCGCGCCTATCACGCCGAACAGGGGACGGCAATCTTCAAACTGCGGGAGCATACCGACCGGTTGTTCCGTTCAGCACATATCCTGAGCATGAAAATCCCCTTCGGCAAGGAGCAATTGAATCAGGCGCAGTGTCAGGCGGTCAGCAGGAACGATCTGGCCAGCGCCTATATCAGAACCATGGTTTTTTATGGTTCCGAGGGAATGGGGCTGCGGGCGGACAATCTTGGCGTGCATGTCATGGTAGCGGCGTGGGAATGGGGAGCCTATCTGGGCGACGAAAACATGGAGAAGGGGATCCGCATCAGAACTTCCTCCTATACCAGAAACCATGTCAACAGCACCATGTGCAAGGCCAAAGCCAACGGCAATTACATCAATTCCATCCTGGCGCTGCAGGAGGCATTGGCCACCGGCTACGACGAAGCCCTGCTGCTCGATCATGAGGGCTATGTCGCGGAAGGTAGCGGAGAGAATCTGTTCATCGTTCGTGATGGCACCATCTATACGCCGGAGGCCACTTGTGCGTTGGAAGGCATCACCCGCGATACGGTGATGACG
>JANEMG010000486.1 GCA_024511045.1 Gammaproteobacteria bacterium
GTTTCATGCTGCAGGATGGGGGGTAATATTGTGTGCGATGACTTATGGGTAATAGGCAGCGCTAACGCGCATTTTATTTATATAATTCAATTTGATAGCTTAGGCCTTCGGCATTATTTACCCACAGATATCGCTGAGGAGGCTATTTTTCAACGCATCTATGAAACCGGCCTGATGCTCTCCGAAACCATGGACAAGGATGGCATCAAAATCATCCCCGATGCCGATATCAGCGATAACGCGCTCTATTTGCAGGCGCTGCAGAATCTCGATGCCGATGGCCAATGGCAGTGCCAGGAACAATGTCTGTGCCGAACCGCGAAAACCCCGCCCCCGGACATTGATGCCCGGCGGATAGAACAGGAAATCCAGCGCCTGCGGGGAAAAACCAGGTGCTACATCTGGGGCAAGGGCTATCTTGCCGCGAAAAAAGTCCGTTTTCTGCATGCCTCGATGCGTTTCATGCTGACCAATCCCGCCAGTTGCCCACCCTGTGGAAACAAACAAAATCCACAATCCCTGTTCGAGGTCATGAGCCATCGTGACAGCCCCTGGGATTACCAGCGCCATGGCGCCCCGATCAACCAGGAAGACCTGGCCTATACACTGCTCACCTTTGGCCTGTTGCTGCCCCGCGGCTTGCAGCACTGGGGAGTACCGATCAGCCAGGAACAACAGCAGGCATTTTTGCATCTCTGGCGGCTCATCGGGCATATCATGGGCGTGCACGAGGATCTGTTGACCGATGACTGGCAGGAAGCGGAAGCGCTTTTCGCGACGATTCAGCAGCGCCAGGCGGGCCAGTCTGAAGAAGGCATGATTTTGACCGATGCACTGATGGACTTTCTGGCCGACTATCTGCCCGATGCGCCAAGTGTCGCGCACCGGCTTTCCGCGGCGCTGATCATCAGCCAGTTGGGACCAAAACATGCCGCCTTCCTCCTGGATGACGATTTGCTCAGGGAAACCACCAGTTTTTGGCGCAGGCCGATCTATGCGCTGGGCGGAGCGCTGTTCAAGAGCTATCTGTTTCTGCGGGAAAAAACCATCCGCCGCCTCCGGCATCTCGGCCGCATCACCATGCAGCGCCTGCATGAAGCCAGTGAACTGTTGATCGAAAGCTGGCGTGACGCCTACAGCCGCAAGCCTTTCTTCGTACCTGTCAATGCCACGACGTGGATCAGGAAACGGGGCGTGAATGAGCAGTTTCTGGAAAAATTGCAACAGTGGCGGCGAAGCCTTTTCATGGCCTTCGCCATTGCCATCGGCTTTCTGCTGCTGACCGTCTTCAGTCTGGCGGGTACGCTTCCCGCCATGTTGCTGTGGGGCTGGCCGGGCATGCAGACTGCATTGCTGCTGGCGGTCTCGGCATGGCTGGCCGCGATGGCCATCATGCATTTCCGGCTGCCCGGTATCTTCCAGCAGCGCCCTGAAATCAAACCGAAAAATTGAATCCAGTCGGAAAATGTCTGCGCAATCCACAACATGGTCCAGGCTGCCGTCACTGGCGGCCAGGCTCGCCGCCCTGGATCAGGCTCCCGTCTCCAGCCTGTGGGTCGATGATCAGGGCATCATCGGCTACAGCAATGATCTTTTTTCCGCAGCTACCGGCTACAGTCAGGAAGAACTGCCTGGCACGACCCTGGAGCAATGGCGCCAGGACTGGTGGCCGCTGCTGGAACAGGAACGGCAGCTGCCGGTTTTTCCACTCAGCTGGCGGCACAGCAAGGGCGTCGGCCTGTCGTACACGGCTTCGGT
>JANEMG010000487.1 GCA_024511045.1 Gammaproteobacteria bacterium
AGATCAGCCCCAGCACCATGAGTAGCGGTCCCAGCAGCAGTCCCCAGGCCCTGCCCATGATGTCTTTCACCCAGTCACCACCCAGCGCTGCACCGACACCCAGTACCGTGTGGGTGAGCAACATGCCGAAGACGAAGGCCGCGCCCATGAGCAGTGCCCTGCGTTCTTCATGGGCCCTGGTGACATAGGCCAGCACCACGGGAATGGACGCAAAGGACACAGGATTGAAGCTGAACAGGAAGCCGGCCAGAAAGGCCAGCCCCAGACCCGCCAGGCTGGCATGCTGCAGGCTGTCTTCGAGGGCATCCACGCTGATTTCAAGATGGGGAAACAGCAGTTACAGGGCCGCACCCAGCAGCAGCGCTGCCGTAAACCAGGGACTGCTCCTCGCAAACACGCCGAAGGATTCACGCTGACCTTCATCCACACCACGCTTGGCGGCAAACACCATGGGCGCGGTGAACATGCTGGCAAACACCACTCCCGCCAGCACGGCGAATCCCGGAGAGTCCACGCTGACTGCCATACCCGCGACGACCAGAACCAGCGGCAGCGTACAGGCAGGCAGTGTCAGCCCCAGCTTCACCGCGAATGGCAGCCGCTGCCCGCCGGGAAGCAGCCGGTAGAACTCCAGATGGGGAACGGGAATATAGGCATAGCGGGACACCACGTACAGTATTGCCATCACCGTGAGCACAAAGCTGGGCAGATAGGGGCCCCAGTCCGGCTGCGGAAAAACGAGCACCGCTGCCACCAGCAGACCCGCGAGAAGCAGGCTGCGCGTCAGCCATACCGTTGCCAGGCTCTGGCAGCAGGCTAGGTAGGACTGCCGGTGAACCCTGGCGGAAAACAGGGTATGGGTAGCAACGGTGCAGGGTTCGAAGAAAGCCAGCAGACCCAGTGTCATGGCTGTGACTACGAGAACCGTAATCATGGCATCAGTCCCTGCAAATGCTGCTCGATAGTCTGGCGCAGTTTCTTTTCCGAAGGCAGCGCTGTAAAGATCAGCCTGCCATCGATGGCGATAGCCGGTGTCGACAACACTCCCAGCTGTACCGCATGATCGAGTTCCTCGAGAATATCCACTTCCCGCCAGCGGATGGCATCCGTATCGCAGTCGTCCACGATTTTTTTCAGCACCTGTTTGGCCTTGCCGCATTTGCCGCAACCGGGAGCAGAAAACACCTCGATCTCTATCGTCATTTTCCTCACCTGGGGCGCACCCCATCTTTATGTTACGTCCCAGCTTACATGCTAGAGCTGGCTCCAGGTCAAGCAGTTTTATTGAACCTTGGATGGAATAACTCCTGGCGGAAACCGGTCTTGACTCTGTACCTGGGTACGGAACCTACACTTGAACCATAACGACATTTCAGAGGACCGACATGACAACATCAACCCTTAAAAACAGCAGCAGGAAAGCGATGCTTGGCGCCTTTGGTCCTGGTGATGATGGGCATTGGGGGGCTGGATCGCTTACCTCACAGCACTCGAACCCTACCGGCCGTTTTTTGTCGGTCTGGCCCTGCTCTTTCTGGGGATGGCGTTCTACCGTTTTGTATATAGCACCGAAAAAATGCAAGCCGGGGAATGTCTGCACCCTGCTTGCCACAAGACGCAAAGATAACTCTTGTAGAAGGAAACCCGGTCATTGGAGGTACCTGCGTCAATATCGCAAGCGTGTCTTCGGCCTCGTGATAGATTTTGGGACATCCCAGTCCCCAAAATCGACTCGGCCTTTGACAACCTATTTGCTGT
>JANEMG010000261.1 GCA_024511045.1 Gammaproteobacteria bacterium
TAAAAGAAGCCCCTATGGGTGGTCTGTGGAGGAAGTGTCTTTGGCAGGGATGCCAAAGTCAAGCCTACAGGGATGTATTCACGGCGTCTTCCGGAACAGACTACCCATAAGGGCCCGAGTAGTTACGCTGCAATAAGATCCGGACTGCAGGAAAAAATACCCGGACATTTTTTCTGGCCGCCGCGCATAAGAAAAACAAAAATAGAGGTCGGGTTGGCGCCGGCGTTCCTGACAAGCCTTGCAGAACCAGTGGAATTGCACTTCGGAGTTGAATCCAGCAAAGAAAAGCAGATCGAAGAAGGCGCCCAAAATGAAAGATGAATATGATTTTCGTATCTATTTTTCAGCTTCCTGCAGGCGCGTCGAAAAAGGCTCCACGACAACCCATTCCCCTTTCTCTGTTCCGGTGCAATCGTCCGCCAGGACAATATAGCAGTTCGCCCGGCTGACTGCGCTGAGGATATGCGAGCCCTGTTTTCCAGCGCTTGTCACCGTCAACTCGCCGTCATCATGCCGGGTCAGGATGCCGCGCTGGAACTCCTGCCTGCCGGGTGCTTTCTGCAATGCACTGCTGCAGCGCACCTTGAAGCGCAGCGGTCTGGTTTTCCCGGCCCCGCTCAGCAGATCGAGCGCCGGCGCGACGAACTGATGAAAAGTGGCAATTACCGAGGCCGGATTTCCCGGCAGACCAAAAAAACAGCATTGCCCGATTTTGCCATAGGCCAGTGGTTTGCCCGGCTTCATGGCGATTTTCCAGAAATCGACCTGGCCAATTTCGCCGAGTATTTCCGCGATGTAGTCGGCATCACCAACCGAAGCGCCGCCCGTGGTAATGAGTACGTCGTAATTGCCGGCGGCATCGACGATGCATTGCCGCAGGCTGTCCTTATCGTCGCCGACGACGCCAAGATCGGCGGCGGCGTATTCTGCCAGCAGACCGCTCAGGGTGTAGCGGTTGCTGTCGTAGATCCGGCCTGGCCCCAGGGGCTGGCCAAGCGCCGTCAATTCGTCTCCGGTGGAAAGAAAAGCGATTTTCAGGGGCCTTTTCACCCGCACATGGCAGATGCCGGCAGACGCGAGCAGTCCCAGGTCCATCGCACTCAGTTTTTTCGGTGGCTGCAGCAGCAACTGCCCCCGGGCTATGTCTTCGCCGGGCAGTCTGATATTCTGCCCGGGCTGGAAATTGCCGGGGAAATGCACGATATCGCCGTCCACTTCAACATGTTCCTGCATTGCCACGCAGTCGGCCTCTCCGGGCAGCATGGCGCCGGTAAAAATACGGATGCATTCACCAGGCCGCAGGTCTTTCCGGTAGGGATGACCTGCCAGCGACGCACCCACCAGTCTGCGTTGGAAAGGCTGGTCTTTTTCACAACGGCAGGCGTAGCCATCCATGGAGGCATTGCTGAATCCTGGAATGTCGGCAGGTGCATGCAGTGGTTCGGCCAATACCCGGTGCAGGGCCGACTTCAGGGTAATCTGCTCACTGCCGTGGACCGGCTCCAGGCTTGAGCTGATTCTGTGAAGGGCATCTTCGACAGGCAGTAATTGTCGGGAAACCGGGCTGCAGACATCAGACATGCTCGAATTCCTGTATAAAGGTCATGACAAAGTCGGCGATCCTGTCCGGCTGGTTCAGGTCCAGCAGCGTCAAATTCGACGGGACAACGAGCTGCTGATCAGCGGCGATGGCGATCACCGATGGATCATGCGGATAGAGCAGGGGCTTGTGCAGCGCCGGACGATGAATTTCGATTTTCGGGAAATTTTCCGTTTTGAAGCCTTCCACCAGGATCAGGTCCAGTACGGACTGGTCCAGGTGGCGGATTTGTTCCTCCAGACGCGGCTCCTCATGGCTGGGGAATTCAGTGATGACCGCGCGCCGCTGCCTGGAAACCAGCAACACGGTATCCGCTCCGGCAACCCTCAGGCGATGACTGTCCTTGCCGGGCTGGTCTATCTCGAAATTGTGATGGCTGTGTTTTATCAGCCCCAGGCGCAGTCCCTTGTGTTTTAATAGGGGGATCAAACGGGTCAGCAGCGTGGTTTTGCCGGATCCGCTGTAGGCAGCGAAACCCAACACAGGAATTCGGGCATTTTTCATCAGTTTTTTTCAATCCGGTCAATCGGCAATGACTTCAGACATCATTGACAGGGTAATGTGGGCATTGCTTCCTGGGTATCGGGCAGCTGGTGTTGCTATTGCCTGTTTTGCCATGGATACGAAATATGCAGGCATCTATGCGGTCATGGACTGGACTTTTCAGGACAATGCCGGTCCAACAGGAATGCTTTATTATACGCTTCGCCTGTGAATTTTTGGCATTTACCAGGGTCATTCTTTAACGGGGGCAGGACGGAAAGGGGGCTGCTGCCATGGTTTCACCTGGCGCATCACCGCGGATAGGATCAGCAGCCCTGTTGTTTCTATGACGACTGTATCCAGGAGACAGTATTGATTCGCATATATCTGCTCATTTTTTTGCTGATCGCCGTATTCATCGGCCTGCGCTGGTTCTTGAAAACCCCGCCGGAAATATTGGCGCGCCACGTACGCAGAATTTCGATCATCGCCATTGGGGCTGCACTGCTGGTTCTGGCGGCGACAGGGCGGTTGAACTGGCTGTTTGCCCTGCTGGGAGTGATTACCGCACTGCTGCTGCGAATGTTGCCGGTGCTGGTGCGCTATGCCCCCGATCTGCATCGACTCTGGTTCGTCTTCAAGCAATCCGGCCGGCAATCGGATCAGCAGCGTTCCAGGGGCGGCACAGGCCGCGGCGGCAAAATGAGTGTCGATGAGGCCTATGAGATTTTAGGCCTGTCGCCCGGTGCGTCGAAACAGGAGATCATTCACGCGCACCGGCGCCTGATGCAGAAAATCCATCCGGATCGCGGTGGCTCCGATTATCTGGCAGCCAAAATCAACTTGGCGAAAGAGATCTTGCTGCAGCGTTGAACTGATCATGCCGCTTATCATTGCCAAAGGATTCTTCCTGCAGTCGGTCCGGCGACAATTGTTGCGATTGCATGAAGATATGCTCCTGGAAATCCGGGGCATCGTCCGCCCGGACAGAATTATGGCCCGTTCTTCCGAAGTCGGCATCGTCAGGATGTTAGGACCGGTTATTATTGCCCTGGCCCTGCTGATGGGCGCCTGTTCGCAAAACTGGCATATGGCACCGGTCAGGCCCTACAACCGCGATCTCAGCCAAGGCGTCAAGTTTTACAAGGTAAAGCAGGGTGATACGCTGTATTCCATCGGTTTTCGTTCAGGGCATGGCTACAAGCGCTTGTCCGAATGGAACAACATACCGCCTCCCTATGTCCTTCGGGTGGGACAAATTATCCGGTTATCTCCCTATAAACAACAGGTTGGAAAATCATCACCGGCAGACGGGCAATCCCGCCGGAAAGTAAAAGTGAGAGGTGCTTCACAAAAAAAACCAATACATTCAACTAATAGTAAAAAGCTGTTAAAGTTTAACTGGCAGTGGCCGATAAAGGGAACGATTGCCAAAAGTTTTGCCCAGTCCGGCAACAAAGGCATCGATATTGTCGGCAAGACAGGCCAGCCGGTGAAAGCAGCCGCGCCAGGAAGGGTCGTATACAGCGGCAATGGCCTGATCGGCTACGGTAATTTGCTGATTATCAAACACAATGATTTGTTTTTGAGCGCCTATGCAAACAACCGTCGCCTGCTCGTCAAGGAAGGCCAGCCAGTCAGGCGGGGACAGATTATAGCCGAGGTGGGCCGTAATGGGAATGCAAGGCCGATGCTGCATTTTGAAATCAGGAAAAACGGCAAGCCGGTAAATCCACTCTGGTACTTACCCAGGTATTAGTTGTGTGTTATTCAGCTGTTACTACAGCTGATCATGAGGAGGTTTAAGATGAAGGTAGAATTGATGGAATCCAACGAGATCGACGTGTCAATCGCGGAAGAGTTGCTGGAAGGTCAGGAAATGGAAAATGTGATTCTTGACGATGCAAAACCAGTCCTGACGGAAATCCCCCC
>JANEMG010000262.1 GCA_024511045.1 Gammaproteobacteria bacterium
GGCATGCAAGGCGCGGCAACGCTATGATCCTTGCTATGTCAACTATTTTTTGAGATTTTTAGTGGTTTTTCTCCTCTGAAACTCTAAACTCTAAACTCTAAACTCTAGTTTGAATAATGAGGTGGATTCAACCTTCTCTACAGGCAATTCAAAACAGGTGCTGCGCTGTCGTCGGGATGACAGGAATTGACTGATTTCAGCAAGGCCGAGGGTCATATGTAAACTCAGTAAAGAAACTGACGGCTGGCCAGTTTTCAAACCATGCGGCAGTTGTTTTCCGGCATAGGGAGGTGCGCTCTGCATCGATGCTGACGATGCATCGATCCAGCGGGAAATGCAGGCCGCATTGACGCTATTCGAGTGCCGGGGGTACAGGGAGGAACGATACGGCGCTTTCTGGAGGGGCTGCGGCAAATGATGAGCATCGATTTATTCAAAAAAAGCAGTGCCGGAAAGGCAAAAAAAGCTGTTTCAGAACACTAGCAGCAGGCTGGTGTCGGGCAGGACGCTGAAGACGAGGCGCCTGCTGTCCAGCCGGGTTCCCACAGCGAGCACATCCTGCAGGAACGATGGGGTAGCAGGGAGCGGGCAAAAAATTTCTATGCCCGGCAGATGGTGGATTACCTTTCACCGAAGATGAAGGAGTTCATCGCCCGGCAGGAATTCCTGTTCGTCGCGACGGCCGACCGCAATGGCGAATGCGACTGTACTTCCAAGTTCGGCAGGCCCGGTTTTATCCGGGTGCTCGGCGACAGGTTTCTGATGTACCCTGAATTCCGCGGCAACGGCGTGTTTGCCAACTCCGGCAATGTCACGGAGAACCCGCATATTGCCCTGCTGATCATCGATTTCACCAGGGACACGGTAGGCCTGCATGTCAATGGCAGGGCGCGCCTGGTGGACAACGATGAACTGCAGGAATTTGCCGACCATCTGCCGGAGGATGTGCTCGACGAAATCGCCCAGGAGGGCAAGAAGCGTCCCGAGCGCTGGATGATGATCGAGGTGGAGGAAGCCTATATCCAGTGCTCCAAACATATCCCGCTGATGCAGAAGCTGAACAAGAAAATCGACTGGGGCACTGACAATGTCGTTGCCAAGGGAGGGGACTATTTTCAGTTGCAGGACATTCCTCTCTATGACCGGGTCGGCGGCGACAGGACCATGGACATCGCCGTCGACATTTTCTACCGGAAGGTGCTGCAGGACGATCTGGTCGGGCATTTTTTTCAGGATGTGGATATGGACGCCCAGCGGCTGAAGCAGAAATCCTTCCTGGCCATGGCCTTTGGCGGCCCCTACCAGTATTCCGGGCAGGACCTGCGGGCCGCGCACCGGCCGCTGCAGGAAAAATTCGGCCTGAGCGACGAACATTTCGACCGGGTTGCCGCTCTTTTTCAGGAGACCATGCAGGAACTGCAGATACCGGATAAGGAAATCCAGGGCATGATGGACATCCTGGAGAGTACCCGGGATGACATCCTGGACCGGTAACGGAGGCAGCAGGATGCCCGGTCAGGATTCGCCGCAGCTCGACGATGATGCCTTCTGGCGCAGAAACTTCTTCGGCGGTCTGCACAGGCATGCCCTCAGGCGCTGCAGGCAGGATCTGACGGTGCCCGCACCGGCCAGGGTCGGCGAGGACGGGGAATTATGGCTGCAGCAGCTGTTCAGCGGCGAGCATCTTCATGCCAGCGGCAATGACCGGCTGCGCGTCTATAAAGAGGGCGCCGTCATCCATGAAATTCCGCTGGCCAGGTTAAGCCGAGAAACGCTCATCGGCCGCCACCCGGATGCCGACCTGCAGCTGGAATCCTTCAAGCTTGGCATGTACCATGCGGCCATCCATCGCCATGAAAACCGCTTCTATACTTTCCGTACTTGAAAATTTAGCAGCCAGAAACAGCCGGCTAATAGAAACATATCACATATTAACAAATGCTTACGGCATTTTCTGGTGCTACTGTTTTGCTAAATTATGATTTGCCAACGGTATATATCGAAAATATGGACAGCGAAAACGGCCTTTTTTACAACCGCAGGAGGCTGGACTACAGGCGCCCGGTGCCGCTGGTGGACGGTGCACGGATCGATCTGCCCGGCTTCCGCCTGGAATTCACAATCGCCGGCTGCGGGCAGGAAGATGCTCCCCTGCCGGAGGGCGGTGCCGAACAGGCGCAGCAGATTCCCGCTTGTTTCTACACGCCACCGCCGCCTCCGGCCAGTCCACTGCTGAGCACATTGCTGGACGACCGCCGGGAAGTCGCAGTCTGGCAGGGTGGCGTGACGCAATTGCAGGTGGTCAATATCGTTGCCGAGACCGATGACTGCAGGACTTTCCAGATGCGCGGCATGGAGCCGCTGCTGTTTTCCTACCAGCCGGGACAGTATGTGACATTCCTGCTGAATATCGATGGCCGGGACGTGAAACGCGCCTACAGCATGTCATCCAGTCCATCCCGGCCATACCTGCTGGAAGTGACGGTCAAGCGCGTACAAGGCGGGCTGGTCTCCAACTGGTTATGCGACCGGGTCAGACTGGGCGACCGGTTGACCGTAGAGGGGCCTTACGGCAAATTCACCTGCAGCAATTATCCTTCGGCCAGGATGCTGTTCATCGCCGCGGGCAGCGGCATGACGCCCATTTTATCCATGTGCAGCTGGATTGCCGATACCGCGTCGGATGTGGATGTGAAGCTGCTGGCATCCTTCAAATCGCCTGCCGATATCCTGTTTCGCCGGGAGCTGGAGCTGCTGGCTGCGCGCTGCGGCAATTTCCAGATTGGCTATACCGTGACACGCTATTCGGACCGGCGCGGCCAGGGTTCCTGGACCGGTTTTACCGGCCGGGTCAACGAGGCGATGCTGAAGCTTTTCGTCCCCGATTTGCTGGAGCGGGACATTTTCATGTGCGGCCCGGGGCCCTTCGCAGAGGCCGTCAAGAAGATTCTCAGGCAAGTGGAC
The DNA here is from genome assembly GCA_024511045.1 of Gammaproteobacteria bacterium. Classification (GTDB taxonomy): domain Bacteria; phylum Pseudomonadota; class Gammaproteobacteria; order Methylococcales; family Methylomonadaceae; genus JANEMG01. The sequence continues at coordinate 2,965 of JANEMG010000262.1, forward strand.
TTCGACATGTCCCGCTACCATAGCGAAAGTTTCAGTCCGGTGCGATCCGCCCGGCAGCCGTTGCAGAGGGGAGAACCGGAATTGCGGGGGGCTCAGCATCGGGTGAAGTTCACCCGCAGCGGAATCAGCGTTGCCACCGACGAACACATCACGCTGCTGGAGCTGGCCGAAGCCCATGGCATCGAAGTCGATTACAGCTGCCGGGCCGGCAGCTGCGGGGAGTGTGAAGTGAAATGCCGCGGGGAGGTCGCTGTCGGCGAAGAATGCGAGATCGACGCCAGGACCCGTGCCGAGGGTTTCGTCTACGCCTGCTGCAGCACCGCGAAATCGGACCTGGAGATTGACATATGAGAGGACATGCAGTGCAGACGGTGACAGTACAGGGGGCGTTGATTGCCGTATTGCTGGGCCTGGTCGTTGTTTTTTCAGCCTTTTCTGGCGATGTCCTGGCCGGGGAAAACACACCGGGCACGGCATCCTGGACGCTGCCGGCATTGACGGCGAAGGGCCTGGATGGCGAAGAGCATGACCTGTGTGAGTGGCGGGGCAAGGTGATTCTGCTGAACTTCTGGGCCAGCTGGTGCGGCCCCTGCATGCTGGAAATCCCCCATTTGATCCGCTATCAGGCCGTTCATGGGAGTGAAGGGCTGCAGGTCATCGGCATCGGCCTCGATGAACAGAAAAAACTGCGCAATGTCGTCCGCACCCTGGGCATCGGCTATCCCGTTTTGGCGATATCGCCGGAACGGCATTTCGAGATCCTGAAGCAATGGGGCAATTCCTACGGCATCCTGCCCTATACCGTGATCATCGACCGGGACGGCCATGTGCTATTGATGCAGCAGGGGGTGTTCGCCGACCAGGCGTTCGAGACCTATGTGCTGCCGCTGCTCTGAATCAGGTCGTCAACGACGGGTCTGCATCTGCCACTGCACGGGATGCTTTCGCTGACCGCCATGGAGAGCGAAGCGAAGGCGGTTAGTCCCCGGTAGCGACCAGGGCCGCACTGTTTATCCGGGGTGCGATAGCGCAGAGGAGAAACAAA
>JANEMG010000263.1 GCA_024511045.1 Gammaproteobacteria bacterium
ACGAAACTGGGAACCAGTGAGTGAAGTCTGGTTGAACCCGGAGAAATCAGAGACAGAAGAACAGGAAGTTAGAGAGAAAGTAGCATAGAAAATAGGACAACTATCTTGACAATCGTCGGGAACAGAGATAATGAATTCCAGAATACCCACAGGGCCCCGGCCATTTTCACAATGACAATCGCGGTTTCAACCGATGACAAGTCATCTTGCACATTTCGACCAGTGCAGCAGGAGAAATTTTAAGTGCTGCTCGCAACTACTCGGGCCCCTATGGGTAGTCTGTTCCGAAAGACGCCGTGAATACATCCCTGCCAAAGACACTTCCTCCACAGACCACCCATAGGGGCTTGTTTTACTATGGGGGAGTAGTTACTGCTGCACAATAAAGCAAGCGCCAAGATCCCTCCTGACGTCAGGATGACATGAACTATCCTGACATCGGGATGGCAGAAACTAACGCATTGTTCAGCAGAGCTGAGGGTCATGCGCAATCAGGAAAAATTTTTCCTGCAACGCGGACTGCAGCGCAAATCTGATAGAATGAGCAGGTTTTTTGTGACTGACAGCCAATGAGCAAGCAACCTTCGTTATCATCCTATCCTCTCTTCGCGCTGGGTTTCAGGGCATTCTTTGTCTTGTCCGGCCTGTCCGCTCTTGTTCTGATTGCGCTGTGGCGGTCGGTTTATGCCGGTTCACTGCCGTTGAACAATTACTATCCCATGACGCTGTGGCACATCCATGAAATGCTGCTGGGTTACACGACCGCCGTGATCAGCGGTTTTCTGCTGACCGCTGTCAGAAACTGGACCGGCAAAGACACCGTCTCCGGCGCCGCCCTGGCCGGCCTGTGCCTGTTGTGGGTGTACGGCAGAATAGCGCCTTTCTATGCCGGCCTGCTGCCGGACGGCCTGATCGCTGCGATCGATTTTGCCTTTTTGCCCCTGCTGATTTTCCACATCTACAAGCCCATAGAGCAGGCCGGACATTACAAGAGCCTGATATTCATCGGCCTGCTGCTTTTGCTGATGCTGGGCAACGGGCTGATGCATCTGGAGATTCTCGGGTTTCTGGAGGACAGCGCCTGGACCGGCAGCAAGATCATCGTCCTCACCGTGATTTTGATGATCCTGATCATCGCCGGGCGGGTCTTTCCTTTCTTTACCGAGCGCGGCCTGAGCGGGGTGATCGCACTGCGCAATCCGAAGCTTGATGCCTTGTCCATAGCTTCTGCGGCTGCGGTGTTTCTTCTGGATATTTTCGGGATATCCGGGGTGCTGCTGGCAACGGCCGCCGTGCTGGCCGCTATCGTCAACAGCATGCGTGTGGCCGGCTGGTATGTGCGGAAGATCTGGTACGTACCGCTGTTGTGGGTCCTGTATTGCGGCTATGGCTGGATCGTGGCGGGTTTCCTGTTGACCGCGCTGACCGCTTTCCAGTTGATCGCGCCCTCCCTGGCAATGCATGCCTTTACGCTGGGCGGCATCGGCGTGCTGACCCTGGGAATGATGGCCAGAGTCTCTCTGGGGCATACTGGCAGGGCGCTGAAGACATCCAACACCATGGCCCTGGCCTTCGTGCTGATCAACGCGGCAGCGCTGTTCAGGGTGCTGCTGCCAGCATTGCTGCCCGGCTGGTACAGCCAGTTGCTGGTAATCGTCACGGAATTATGGCTGGCGGCATTCGCGTTGTTCGTGTTCGTCTATCTGCCGATCCTGACGCAGCCGCGCATCGACGGCAAGCCCGGCTGACCGCTCTGCAGCCTGGCCAGGGTACTGCCGTGGCAGGATCAATGCGCCGCGTTCTGTGAATAATGCGAGGCGATATATTTCTCGACGATTTCCTGGAATTCTTCGGCGATGTGCTCGCCTTTCAGGGTGACGGTCTTCACGCCGTCTTCGTAGACCGGCGCCACCGGTGATTCACCGGTGCCCGGCAGGCTGATGCCGATATTGGCGTTTTTGCTTTCCCCGGGACCATTGACCACGCAGCCCATCACGGCCACTTCCATCTCTTCGACGCCATGATACTGGTCACGCCAGACCGGCATCTGGTCGCGCAGATAGGCCTGTATCTGCATGGCCAGCTTCTGGAAATAGTCGCTGGTGGTCCTGCCGCAACCCGGACAGGCGATGACCATCGGCGCGAAGGAACGGAAGCCCATGGTCTGCAGCAATTCCTGGGCGACCACCACCTCCTTGGTGCGGGCCGCGCCCGGTTCCGGGGTCAGGGATATGCGTATGGTGTCGCCGATGCCCTGCTGCATCAGGACGGACAATGCCGCCGCCGAGGCGACGATGCCCTTGGAGCCCATGCCGGCTTCGGTCAGACCCAGATGCAGGGCATACTCGCAGCGCTGGGAGATATTTTCATAGATATCGATCAGCTCCTGGACATTGCTGATTTTACAGGAGAGTACGATCTTGTCCGGGCCAAGGCCCAGGGATTCGGCGCGCGCGGCGCTCTCCAGCGCGGAAACGATGATCGCTTCCCGGGTCACCACGGACAGTTCGTCGGGCTCCGGTTTGCTGCGATTCTCGTCCAGCAGGCGCGTCAGCACCGACTGGTCCAGGCTGCCGCCGTTGACGCCGATGCGCACCGGCTTGTCATACTGGCAGGCGAATTCGATCATCTGCGCAAACTGCGGATCACGGCTCTTGCCGCGGCCGACATTGCCCGGATTGATGCGGAACTTGGCCAGGGCTTCGGCACAGTCAGGGTATTTGGCCAGCAATTTATGTCCGTTGAAATGAAAGTCGCCGATAATGGGGACCGTGAAACCTTTCTGGTCCAGCTGGTTGCGAATTTCCGGCACCGCCCTGGCGGCCTCTTCGGAATTGACCGTGATGCGCACCAGTTCGGAGCCGGCCCGGGAGAGTTCGATGATCTGTCTGACCGTTGCAGCGATGTCGGCGGTATCGGTATTGGTCATCGATTGCACGACGATGGGCGCGCTGCCGCCGATCTGAATATCACCAACCATCACGGCATGGGAGTTTCTTCTAGGGCTTTTTGACATGGTAAAAAAATAAAATCTTGTCCGTTGAATAAATCATCATTGAATATTATCGAATTGAAATTATACTCCATTGAAGGTATGCAATAGAGATAAATCGTAAGGATCAATTATTTTTCCGACATCCATCTGGAATTCGGCGAACTGGATGCGCCGGAAACGGATGCCGACATCATCGTCGCGGCAGGGGATATCGGCATCTACAGGCAGGGAGTCGAATGGTTGAAGAAACTGAAAAAACCGGTGATCTATGTCGCCGGCAACCATGAATTCTACGACAATGAGTTTCATGACACCCTGGACGTTCTACGCGACGAATGTGCGGGCAGCAGGGTGCATTTTCTGGAGAACAATACCTTCATCTACCAGGGAGTGCGCTTTCTGGGCTGTACGCTGTGGGCCGACCTGTTCGTCGAGGGTGACGACAAGGCCCAGGGCCTGGCTAAAACCCTCAATGATTTCAGGAAGATCACCCATGGAAAGGAGTCATTCGATATCTACAAATTCAGTGAATATCATCACCGTTCCAGGAAATGGCTGGAAAAACAACTGGCCGAACCCCATGATGGACAAACGGTCGTGATAACCCACCATGCCCCTTCCCAATGGAGCTGGGACGATTCACCCCATGCCTTGAAAAAGCTGGCCTACTGCAATGACTTGAAAGCCCTGCTGCACGAATATGAGATCACTGCGTGGTTTCACGGCCATATCCACAGTCCCGGCGATTATCGCATCGCCGGTGCGAGGATATTATCCAACCCCAGAGGATACGTGGGACGAAAAATGGTGGAGGAATTCGACAGAAACAGGATCGTGGACATTTAAAGTCCGTCAGTAACGACTCGGGCCCTACCCCCTCTGTCAGGATAGATGTCCATCCTATAAAATGGAATTCTAAATGAATTCCCGACGGGGCATGAGAGCAACTGAAATGCGTTATCCGAAAGAGAGAAAAGAAGCAGTTCTGAAAA
>JANEMG010000264.1 GCA_024511045.1 Gammaproteobacteria bacterium
GATAAAGAAAAGATGCAGCATCAACTCTGCTTCCATTTGATGTTGCAGCCAATGCTGGGGTACTGCTGTTCACTGATGGGCTTACCAGCCAGCAGATTGTCCAGGGCATTGCGCAAATCCCTGCCGGTCAGCGGCTCATCGTTTTTCGGCGTCGCAGCATCCAGCCGGCCACGGTAGACGCAGGCCAGATTGGCATCGAAAACATAGATGTCGGGCGTACAGGCGCCCTGGTAGGCTTTCGCCACTTCCTGGCTTTCGTCATACAGGTAGGCGGCGAAGGGATTGCCCCATTCCTGCATCAACTGGCGCATTTTGTCGGGGGCATCCTGTGGATAATTTTCGATATCGTTGGCGCTGATGGCGATAGTGCTGATGCCCTTTGGTGCATATTGTCGGGCAATATCGATCAGCTGATCCTTGACATGCAGCACATAGGGGCAATGATTGCAGATGAACAGGATGACCGTTCCCTTCTCGCCTTTCAGATCCTGCAGGCTGAAATTCCGGCCGGTGACCGTATCGGGCAGATTGAAGTCCGGAGCGATGGTGCCCAAAGGCATCATGTTGGATGGTGTTGCAGCCATTATTCCCTCCTGTTTAGGTTGTGATGTAATCAAAGTAAATGGAGAAGGTCCATACAATTTCTTACGGGCCTTTTGTACAACCGTGTCATTAGTCAGCGTCTGTAAACACCCATCCATGGGCTGTTTAAGACAAGAAAGCAGCAAATGCGATTTGCTGCTTTCTTCATAATCAATGGCTTGCAGTCATTGATTCAGCCGGCACAGACCTGTCCCGGATCCGTTATTTGTTTTTCTTCACATACAGATCGGTGATGGTGCCGTTGATCATTTCCGCGGCGAAGCCGAAGGTCTCCGAGAGCATCGGATGCGGATGAATGGTCAGGCTGATATCGTCGACATCGGCGCCCATTTCCAGCGCCAGCACCGCCTCGGCAATCAGTTCCCCGGCATTGGGGCCAACCATGCCGGCACCCAGTATCCGGCCGGTTTCCTTGTCGCTGAGAATCTTGGTCAGACCTTCCTTGCGCCCCAGACTCAGGGATCTACCGCTCGCCGCCCAGGGAAACGCGCCCTTGTCATAGGCGATGCCCTTCTCTCTGGCCTCGTTCTCGGTGAGTCCCATCCAGGTCACCTCCGGGTCCGTATAGGCTACCGCAGGTATGGTCAGGGCATCGAAACCGGCCTTCATGCCGCAGATCACTTCCGCGGCGACCTTACCCTCATGCACCGCCTTGTGCGCCAGCATGGGATTGCCGACGATGTCGCCAATGGCGAAAATATGCGCGACGTTGGTGCGCTGCTGCCGGTCCACGGCGATAAAGCCCCTGTCGTCTACCTTCACGCCCGCCTTCTCGGCATCGATCCGCTTGCCGTTGGGACGTCGCCCCACCGTTACCAGCACCACGTCGAACACTTCGGAATCGGGCGCACCGACGCCTTCGAAGGAAACCTTCAGACCATCCTCCTGGGGGGTGATATCGTGAACCCGCGTTTCCAGCCAGATATTATCGTACTGCTTCCTGATGCGGTTGTGCAGGGGTCTGACCAGGTCCTTGTCACAGCCGGGAATGATCTGGTCCATCAGTTCCACGACGCTGATCTTCGACCCGAAGGCATGATAGACCGTGGCCATTTCCAGGCCGATGATGCCGCCGCCGACGATCAGCATTTTTTCGGGGATATATGGCACCTGCAGGGCGTCGGTGGAATCCCACAACCGCGGGTCGTCGTTGGGAAAGATCGGTATCTTGGTGGGATGCGAGCCGGCGGCGATGATCGCCTGATCGAAGGTGATGGTCTTGTCGCCATCCTCGCCGGTCACGACCACCGAGTGGTCCGTCAGGAAACGCCCTACCCCCTGCACCAGATTGATTTCACGTTGTTCCACCAGCCTCGCCAGACCGCCGGCCAGGGTGTTGGTGACGCTCTCCTTCCAGGCGCGGATCTTGTCCAGGTCCAGGGACAGTTCGCCGTATTGAATGCCGTGTCTGGAAAACTCATCGACTTCATGAATGATCTGCGCCATGTGCAGCAGCGCCTTGGAAGGGATGCAGCCCACATTCAGACACACGCCGCCCAGTACCGGATAGCGTTCGATCAGGGTCACTTTCTTGCCCAGGTCCGCGGCGCGAAATGCGGCGCTGTAGCCGCCCGTGCCACCCCCCAGCACCAGAACCTCGGCATGTAAAACGGAGTCAGTCATGTTGTTGTTTCTCCCAGCATTAAAGCAATAAACGGCGGATGTCGCCGAGATAGTCGGCGATGGCCATGACAAAGCGGGCGCCATCGGCGCCGTCGATGACCCGGTGATCATAGGTCAGATCCAGGGGCAGCATCAGCCGCGGCAGGAATTCCTGGCCATTCCAGACCGGCTTCATGCTGGCCCGGGAGACGCCCAGTATGGCCACTTCCGGAGCATTGACGATCGGTGTAAATGCCGTCCCGCCAATGCCGCCCAGGCTGGAAATGGTCATGCAACCGCCCTGCATGTCGTCCGGCAGCAATTTACCCTGCCTGGCCCTGCCGCTCAGGCTGGTCATTTCATCGACCAGTTCGATAATGGATTTCCGGTCGGCATCCCTTATCACCGGCACCACCAGGCCATTGGGCGTGTCGACGGCGATGCCGATATGGAAGTATTTTTTCAGGATCAGTTTGCTGCCATCCGCCGACAACGAGGCATTGAACTGGGGATACTGGCGCATGGCCGCCAGCAACGCCTTGATGATGAACGCCAATGGCGTGATTTTCTTGCCGCCCTCCGTCTGCTGCGTATTCAACGACTGCCGAAAGGCTTCCATTTCGGTAATGTCCGCCTCCCCGTGCTGGGTGACCATGGGCAGATTCAGCCATACCCTGGTCATGCCTTGGCCGGTCAGGCGCTTGATCTTGCTCAGCGGCTGTTCTTCAGTCTCGCCAAACCGGGAAAAATCCACCTCGGGTATCGACGGTATGCCGGCGCCTGCTGCAACCCCGGCCGTCATCACCTGCTTGACGAAGTTTTTCACATCGTCTTTCAGGATGCGCCCCTTGGCGCCGCTGCCCTTTTCTATTCTGCCGATATCCACGCCCAGTTCGCGGGCAAAGCGCCGCACGGCAGGCGAAGCATGAGCCTTTCCGGATACCTTGCCGCTGGCGGGAATTGCCGGTGCAGGTTGCCTCTGTACTGCCGGCGGCTGTTTCTGAGCCGGCTCTTCGGCAGGGGGCTTCTGTTCCGCCGCTTCAGCCTGCGGCTGCTCTTCAGGGGCAGGCGGCTGTTTTTCCTCGGGGGGCACGGCGATCTCTTCGGTGCTGGCCCTGACCGTGGCAATCAATGACCCTTCAGAGACGCTGTCGCCGACCTTCACCTTGACCTCCTCCACGGTTCCGGCCGCGGAGGCGGGCAGATCCATGGTCGCCTTGTCGGACTCCATGATGACGATGGTCTGGTCAAGTTCGATCACATCACCCGGTTCAATCAGGACTTCGGCAACTTCGACATCGGAAACGTTGCCAATATCAGGAACTTTCAGTTCAATTAAAAAACTCATTGTCTTTCTCTGCCTCAGATTAACCAGGGTGCCGTCGTTTCCGGATCGAGACCGTATTTGGCGATTGCCACGTCGATTTTGCCGGCATCGAAGCGATCCATGTCCGCCAGGCTCTTCAGCGCCGCAATGGTGATATGGTGGCGGTTCACTTCAAAGAAGCTGCGCAGATGCTCGCGGGTATCGGAACGGCCAAAGCCATCGGTGCCAAGCACCGTATAGGGCGCATCGATATAGGCGCGTATCTGTTCCGGAAAGGCCCGGACATAATCGCTGGCGGCAACCACCGGACCTTCCTGGTCGGCCAGGCAGCGGGCGACATGGGATTGCCGCGGCCTTTCCGTCGGGTGCAGGCGGTTCCAGCGTTCACAGGCCCGGCCATCCCGCGCCAGTTCGGTGAAGCTCGGACAGCCCCACAGGTCGGC
>JANEMG010000265.1 GCA_024511045.1 Gammaproteobacteria bacterium
CTATTGAGGGGTGATTTGGATTTCAAGTTCCCAATATTATACCTCTTTAGAGCGCACTATTCATTTACAATCAACAAGCTATTATGTCTTTCTGAACTCCGAAACTTTAGTTATAACTGAAGCTTTTGGAAAATTTCCTGGCCAGAAGTATGGTCGCCCGGTTGGGGTGGTAGTCAGGGATGCCTGCCGGCGCATCGGTGCCGACAAAACCGGGCAGCATGGGGTGATTTTGATGAAACAGCAGCGGCAGCAAATCCAGGAAGACACGCTGCCGCGGATACAAAAATTCCTGGATTTGCTGAAAGCGCAGACCATGCAGGTTTTTGAAGCGCTGGCCGACGGCGAACAGGTCTTTTTTGCTGATGTCCTCGCCGGGCGAACCCAGCGAGATCGGCTGGTATTTGGCTCTGGGTTCAATCACGTCACACACTTTAATGGCTTCAACTCGTCGATGCCATAAAGTATAGTGCACGGCGCGTGTTTCGTGTCCTGGTATTGGCCATCCCCAGGCGAAGGACAGAACCTCTCAATCTGCCGGCAACAGTCTTCGACTGCTTGTCAGGCCATCTCTTTCCTTGCCGCTGCCACTGCCGCCTTGACGGTTTCCGGTGCGGTACCGCCGATGTGCCTGCGCGCCGCGACGGAGCCTTCCAGGGTCAGCACCTCGAACACATCGGCGTCGATCAGGGTCGACAGCTGCTGCAGTTCCGGCAGGGATATTTCTGCCAGATCACGGTTGCTGTCGATGCCCAGGCGCACGGCAAGGCCGACGATTTCGTGGGCGTCTCTGAAAGCGGCGCCCTTGCGTACCAGGTAATCGGCCAGATCCGTCGCCGTGGAATAGCCCTGCCTGGCGGCTTTGTACATGTTTTCGCGTCTGGCGCGTAGATGCGGCACCATGTCTGCAAAAGCCCTGAGGCAATGCAGCAGCGTGTCGCATGTGTCGAACAGGGGTTCCTTGTCTTCCTGATTGTCCTTGTTGTAGGCCAGCGGCTGACTCTTCATCAGCATCAGCAGCGCCATCAGGTGTCCGGTGACGCGCCCGGATTTGCCGCGCACCAGCTCCGGGACATCCGGATTCTTTTTTTGCGGCATGATGGACGATCCGGTGCAGAAAGCGTCCGGCAGTTCAATGAAGTCGAACTGTGCGCTGGTCCAGAGCACCAGTTCCTCGGAAAATCGGGACAGGTGCATCATGATCAGGCTGGCTGCGGCGCAGAATTCGATGGCAAAATCACGGTCGCTGACCGAATCCAGGGAATTCGCCGTTGGCGCGCTGAAGCCCAGTAATTCCGCGGTCTGAAAGCGGTCGATGGGATAACTGGTGCCGGCCAGCGCGGCGGCGCCCAGGGGCAGATAGTTCATGCGTGTGCGGCAATCCTGCAGTCTCGCCCTGTCGCGCTTGAGCATTTCGAACCAGGCCAGCAGATGATGACCGAAAGTGACAGGCTGGGCGACCTGCAAATGGGTGAAGCCCGGCATGATGGTTTCCGACTCCTGTTCGGCCAGGTCTAGCAGGGCCAGCTGCAGACGTTCGATCATCGCGTCGATGCGCCCGATCTCCTCGCGCAGATACAGGCGTATATCCGTGGCAACCTGATCATTCCGGGAGCGACCGGTATGCAGTTTTTTACCGGCGACACCGATCAATTCGGTCAGCCGCGCTTCGATGTTCATGTGCACATCTTCCTGTTTGACGGACCATTGGAATTTGTCTTGCTCGATTTCCTCGGCGATCTGCTTCAGTCCGGAAAAAATGGCATCCCGCTCCGCTTCGGACAGTACGCCGATGGCGCACAGCATGCGTGCATGAGCAAGAGACCCCTGGATGTCATGGCGCGCCAGACGGCGATCGAAGTCCACGGACGCGGTAAAGGTTTCGACGAAGGCATCCGTGGCCTGGGTGAAGCGGGCGCTGGAGAGTTTGTCGTTGCTGTCTGTTGTCATGATGCTGGGAATGTGGTTGCGCAGAATAGCGGCAGATTATACACCCGTCGGCGTATCTGCAGTATGGTAAAGGACGAATACCTGCCGGTGCGTAAAAAAGTGAAACTTCCCGGCGAACTGATGCAGGAACAAAGGCCGTCATAGACAAAAGCAAACGCTTGTTTTTGCGTTGCATACAAGTACGATACAATAAGCGATTGATGAATTAACCGGATATTCCATTGGCTGAACAAACCATTCGTATTGCAACCCGGCAAAGCCCCCTGGCTCTGTGGCAGGCGCAACATGTCGCCCGGCGCCTGCGGCAGGCCCACCCCGGATTGAAAACCGAACTGGTGAAAATGGTCACCCGCGGCGACAAAATCCTGGATGCGCCATTGGCAAAAGTAGGTGGCAAAGGTCTGTTCGTCAAAGAACTGGAACAGGGGATGCTCGACGGCATTGCCGATATTGCTGTGCATTCCATGAAAGACGTGCCGGTGGAGTTTCCGCCGGGACTCCACCTGGCGACGATCCTGCAGCGCGAAGACCCGCGCGACGCCTTCGTCTCCAGCCGCCATGCATCGCTGGCGGACCTGCCGCATGATGCCGTCGTCGGCACTTCCAGCTTGCGGCGTCAATGCCAGATCAAGGAGAAACTGCCGGATTGCCGGATCCTGTCGCTGCGGGGCAATGTCAATACCCGTCTGGCGAAACTGGATGCCGGAGAATATGACGCCATTATACTGGCTGCGGCCGGCTTGAAGAGGCTGGACCTGGCAGAGCGCATTACCGAGATTTTGCAGCCCGAAGTCAGCCTGCCCGCCATTGGCCAGGGAGCCATCGGCATTGAATGCCGGATCGACGATCGAGCCAGCAATGCCCTGCTGCAGACCCTGCATGATCCACAGACCAGCATCTGCGTCAGCGCCGAAAGAGCGATGAATGCCCGCCTGCAGGGTGGCTGCCAGGTTCCGATTGCAGGCTTTGCCCGACTGCACGGCGGCCGGCTGCATCTCAGCGGCCTGGTCGGCAGTCCGGACGGTCAGCAGATGCTTCGTGCCGAAGCCTCTGGCAGCCCGGAACAGGCCGAGCAGATTGGACAGCATGTTGCCGAGAAACTGCTGCAGGGGGGTGCCGACAGGATTCTGCAGGAACTGTTTCATTGAAGCGACTGCCTGAGAGCGCCAGAATACTGGTGACGCGTCCCCGGCATCAGGCAGGATCGCTCTGCCGGCTCATTGAAGAGCGCGGCTGGATTGCGGTGCCCTTTCCCGCACTGGAGATCAAAGGGGTGCCGCTGCTTGAGGCCCAGCAGGTGGAACTGGCGCACCTGGAGCAATATGACTGGGTTTTTTTCATCAGCACCAATGCGGTAAATTTTGCGCTATTGGCGAATAATGGCAAAATAGAGAAACCTGCGGGAGTACGCTTTGCAGCCATTGGCAGGTCGACGGCTAAAGCGCTGCACGAGGCAGGGCTCGATGTCGACCTGCTGCCCGAGAAAGACTTCACCAGTGAGTCGCTGCTGAGTGCGGCGCCACTGCAAAATTTGCAGGGTACCTCCTGCTTGATCGTGTGTGGTCGGGGTGGGCGCGAACTGCTCGCCGCGACGCTGCGTGCCAGAGGCGCGACCGTGGACTGTCTGGAAGTTTACTGCAGGGAAAAACCCGTTGCCGATCCTGCACCAGTGAAAAGATTGCTGGCCGAAGGACATTTGCAGGCCTGTATCGTCACCAGTGGCGAAGCCCTGCAGAACCTGCTGGAAATGCTGGGGAACGAGGCCTCCAGACGTTTGCGCGATGTTCCATTGGTAGTGATCAGCGACAGACTGAAAGGTCTGGCGGCAGCGGAAGGGTTCAAAATTATCGCTGTTTCGGAGCCCGCTGACGAAGTTGTCGTCGAGACATTGACGGAATTGCTTGGCGCCTGTCCATGATCGACTGGCATGCGTGCAGTACCTTTTATTTTAGGCTCTTCAGTGATATCTGTGGGTAAAAAAGCCCCTTTTTAGCCATTGAACTGCGGACTCCGTGTGGACAGCCCGT
>JANEMG010000266.1:0-3740 GCA_024511045.1 Gammaproteobacteria bacterium
GAATATCACCAAGCACTAATTTATCCGCCATATTAGTCGGCTCTAATGTTCATTGCTCCAAAAAATTGGGAAACTTCAGCTTAAAAACAATTGCGCACAATGATACTCTACTTGCACGCTGACGAACAATGCCCGATGACAGACAACCTGTCTTGCCGGCAGAAAAAAATTCTACCAAGACATTTGACAACGTTTTCCATATTCCGTATAGTGCGCGTTCTACTACATGTTGATCCTCTTGCCGAGGTGGTGAAATTGGTAGACACGCTAGCTTCAGGTGCTAGTGGGGGTAACCCCGTGGAGGTTCAAGTCCTCTCCTCGGCACCATCTATCTCTTACTGATCCCGCACTGAAATCAGCGCCGACATTCGTCGTTGTTGCATTGCGTCCGATTGTCGCCCGCTCCCCCCCATAAAAAGGTCGCAGCATAGGCAATGCACATCGCCTCGATATATCCCTTCACATTGGCGCGACTAAACACTCAGATCCGCCACCCGAACAATAATCCATTGGCATTTGTGCGCATCCGTAGACAACAGGCATAAAAAAAGCCCCGCTGGAACCTGCGGGGCTTTGATTGGTTGGTGGGCCGTCGGGGATTCGAACCCCGGACCTATGGATTAAGAGTCCACAGCTCTGCCAGCTGAGCTAACGGCCCTTTTAAGATGTCAAAACAAGGGCAGCCAATGCCGCTCTGCTTTTCAGAAAGTTTGTGTCTGCCAGAAAAAAATCAGCAGTTAGAGTGACTCTATTTGCCAACCGATCGATTGGAGGCTGCGACCGGAATCGAACCGGTGTAGACGGCTTTGCAGGCCGCTGCATAACCACTCTGCAACGCAGCCTCTGTTGATCAAGGCCAAAAAAGCCGCGCTGGGCGCGGCTTTGAAGTCTTTGGAGCGGGAAACGAGATTCGAACTCGCGACCCCAACCTTGGCAAGGTTGTGCTCTACCAACTGAGCTATTCCCGCTTTAGGAAAGCTGGATATTATATGGTATTTTCCCCTGTTGTCAATTTTTATTGCACATTGATCGCCAGTGTCCACATGGAGCGGCCCTTGCACTCGCCGTCCTCGATCTGCACGTTGACGAAGGAGTTTTTCTTGCCATATGCATCATAGAATCCCTTGACCGTGACCGCAGTACCCTGGGGCAGATTGTTGCAGCCGCTTCTGTCGGCTTTTTCGGTATCGTCATAGGCCGGCATCGATCCTGGTGTAATCACCAGACGCACGCCAGCCGTCGGATCGTAGCTGTTGGGGTTCTTCAGTACATATCGTTTACCGATCTCCAGGTTCTTCACGGCTGGACCCGTTGCAGGCGAGGAAGTGGAAGTGTCTCCGCCGCCACTCATCATCATGATCAGCAGAACGAGTGCGATCCCCGCAAAGCCACCATAGAACACCTTGGGTTTTTCCCGCTTCAGTTCCAGCAGCGCATCGACCGCCTTGCCCAAAGCCTGTTTTGCAGCAGCAACTTTTTCTTCATTACTCATTTCTCTATCCTCTCAATAATAAATGGATCTTTGTTATAGTTATCGTCGAAATGGCTAAGTTACCACGCTGGGAAAACTTTTCAAGTGCCTTGCCGGTACAGATCCGCAGAACGAATCCGATGAAGATTCGATGCCAGAGGCAAAGCGCTGCCGGGCATCAGTTGCCGATCCGGTTTGCCTTGCTTCTCGCCTCTGCCGCGCCCTGCACATTGCCCTGCAATTTACGCGCCTCGGCTATCAGCAGCCAGCAGCGTTTCTTCAATGCCGGATTGCCGGCCGACAACAGTGCGGATTTTTTCGCCAGATCTTCCGCCAGCCGTGGTTTGCCCTGCTGCAGGCGCAGCTCCGCCAGGCGATAGACCAAATGCGGATTTCGCGGCTCGATGCGCAATGCGCGTTCCACGGTCGCCACCGCGCCTTCCAGGTTGCCGGATTTGCTGCTGCGCTCCGCTTCATCGAGCAATGCCACGACGGCAGGCGATGACCGGGGTGCTGGCCTGGGCTGTACGGGGGATAGTTCGATGGGCTCTCCGGAAAGCGGCGCCGTGTCCTGCAGCGGTTCCGTGGTCACTGCCGTTTGGGCGCCTCCCGAATGCTGTCCATATACGGGTGCAGGTCTGTGGCGGCGGTAGGGTTCGGTGCAGCCAATCTGCAGACAGAGCAGTGCCAGCAGGATGGCATGTTTTTCAATACGCATGGGTGATTAAAACAATTCAATATCGTTGCTTGTTGAATCTGCCTGTTCCTGGGAACCGGCAAGTTCGATTGCCTGCGCGACGCTTTTTCCCTGGAGAATGGCATCGAACACTATTTTTTCAGATTCCATTGTATAACGAGATCGAATTTCTTCACGCAATTTTTTCCATGCGCCGCTGCGTTGGCAGTCTTCAGGCCGCTGCAGCAGTTGCAGCATGTTTTGCAAGCCCAGCAGGACGTGCTCCAGACGCTGCCGCAACCGGTCATAGTGCTGAAGAGCGGTCACCGCCGCCTGACTGTTGTCCTTTGCCGAGGTGCAGAGCCGCAAAGCCTGAGGCACCGGTTCGGAATCCTGCAGCAAAAGCAATTGTCCAGACAGTTCCTGCAGGTCTTCGGTCATGGTCAGAAACGACTCGGTCAGTACGGCCATTTCCGTTTCGCCGGTCTGCATGCCTTTTTCCATCTGTGCCGCCGAAATGGACAGGAACTGGATCATTTCCTGAATCCACACCGCGTTCATGACGGATTGTTGAGAATCGTCCTGCTTCACCGGCAAATCCTGCAGTAATCGTTTACTGGTCTGATGGAGGGGTTATTTTCGGGTCTGGGTACGCCAGAAATTGACAATGCCCTCGACATCCAGATCATCCGGACCTTCACGCCAACTGGTGAAGTAATCGACATCGTTGCTTTGCGGTTCCGGATCGGGTTTGTAGATCTGCACCCGGGTGGGCAATGGCGCCGCCTCGCCCAGGACAAGCGCCTCGCCACGCCCCAGCGAGGTCAGGATATCGGTAAGATCCCCTTCCGCCTCCGGCACCAGACCGCGGACATAGGCCTGATCGTCGGGATTGGTGATGCGCAGGCAGATGAAGGAGCTACATTGGGAAAGCATGGTTTCGGACAGTTCGGTGGGACGCTGGCTGACCACGCCAATGGACACGCCATACTTGCGGCCCTCCTTGGCGATTCTCTCCATCATTTTCTTGGTGCCTTCGAACTGCCCGCCCTTTTCCCGCGGAATATAGGCGTGCGCCTCTTCACAGATCAGGGTGATCGGAAAATCGCGGCGCCTGGGGTTCCAGTAGTTGAATTCGTAGGCCAGACGAGCGACCTGGGCGGAAACTGCCGGCCTGACGTAGGTGGGCACAGAACTCAGGTCGATGACCGTGATGTTGGCTTTTTTCTTGCCCAGGCCGATGAACTCGCGCAGCAGATCGACGAGAGATTCAGAATTGTTGCGCTTCTTCGGCTTGAGCAAAAAATCGTAGCGAATATCGTTGAAACGGCTTTGCATCCGGACCAGAAATTCATCGAACTGTCCAAACAGGGCGCCTTTGCTCTTGCCGAAGTCCTTCCTTTCTTCATTGGCATTCTTGAATTGCCGGTACAGGTCCACCAGGGAGAAATAGATCGGGGTATCGATGGAAACACCCTGCAGGGTAAGCGCGATTTAAACCCCATCTAAAAAACCTGCCCGGAAACCTGCACACTATCCCCGATTGCAATGATCGGGAGTAAATGATGCAAAATACGACAAATCAGCTGGGGG
>JANEMG010000266.1:3750-3961 GCA_024511045.1 Gammaproteobacteria bacterium
CTGGAGATCAGCTCTCGCACCTATAAGCGTTGGACACAAGAGGGAGAGGTCAAAGCCGATGGCAGGCCGAATGCCGAACGCCCGGAACCTGCGTAAGCGCGATTTAAACCCCATCTAAAAAACCTGCCCGGAAACCTGCACACTATCCCCGATTGCAATGATCGGGAGTAAATGATGCAAAATACGACAAATCAGCTGGGGGTGCCATCAG
>JANEMG010000267.1 GCA_024511045.1 Gammaproteobacteria bacterium
CGGCGAAGGCCGGCTTGCCCTTGCCCAGGTAGCGGTCGAAGGCTTCCTGCAGGGTGCTGACATGATTCTCCCGGAGCAGGAAGGCGGCGAAGTGGGTGCGGGTGATCATGCCTTCGCCGGCCTGTTCCAGCACTGCCGGCAGGACATTAGGGATACCGGCTTTTTCCAGTTTGGCCGCTATTTTTTCGGCGCGCCGGTTGCGTGTAACACGCAGTTCCCGCATTCCCTCGAGCAATGGCGGATAATTGGCATCGATGTTCAGGCCGATGATATGGAAACACTTGTTGTTCCAGGTGGTGGAGATTTCGATGCCCGGAATCAGGTCGATGCCGATGGCATCCGCCGTCTGTCTTGCAACTGCCAGGCCCGCCGTGCTGTCGTGGTCGGTCAGGGCCAGGCTGGTGACCCCCTTTTCGCCGGCTCTCCTGAGCAAGGCGTCGGGCGTCAGGGCGCCGTCGGAGGCGGTGGAGTGGCAGTGCAGGTCGAATATTTCGGGCATGTTGTTACTGGTACTCGCCGTACAGTTTGGCGTACAGGCCGTTTTGCGTCAGCAATGTCTCGTGGCGGCCGTGCTCGCAGATTTTACCTTCCTCGAAGACATAGACATGGTCGGCCTGTTTCACGGCGCTGAGGCGATGGGCGATGATCAGTGTGGTGCGGTCCTTCAGGAAACCGGCCAGGGCGCGATGCAGGTTGTGCTCCGTGGTGGCGTCCAGCGCCGAGGTCGCCTCGTCCAGGATGACCACGCTGGGATCGGCAAAGATCATGCGGGCGATGGCCAGCCGCTGCCGCTGTCCGCCGGAAAGGCGCATGCCCTGGCGGCCGACGATGGTGTCCAGCCCCTCGGGAAGATCGGCGATGATGTCCTTCAGCTGGGCGATCTCCAGGGCGCGCCACAGTTCGTCTTCGCTGCCGTCCCTGCCCAGGGAGATATTGGCGCGGATGCTGTCGTTGAACAGCACCGGATGCTGCAGCACCGTGACCACATGTTCCCTGACCACGTCCAGGCCGATGCGGGTGATCGGCACGCCGTTGTAATAGATCTCACCAGTGTTCACCGGATAGAGCCCGATCAGTATCTGCACCAGCGTGGATTTGCCGCCGCCGCTGGCGCCCACCAACGCCACCTTTTCGCCGGCCGGGATATGCAGGTCGATGCCGTTCAGGACTTCTGTTTCATCGGTGTAGCGAAAGTGCACATCGACGATGTCGATGGATACGGTCCTGCTGCCGGCGAAGGGGTTTTCCAGGTGGGGATAGTCGGGTTCCTGCTGCAGGGCGGTCAGCTGGTTGATGCGGTTCAGCGCGGCCCTGGCGCCGTAGAAAGCATATTGTATGCCCAGCACCTCCTGAACCGGCGCCATCATGAACCACAGGTAGCCGAACACCGCCAGCATCTCGCCGATGCTGAGATCGGAATAGAACACCATCAGCATCGCTGTGGCGCGGAAGATGTCGAAGCCGAACAGGAAGATCAGAAAGCTCAGGCGCGCCGCGGCATCGCTTTTCCAGGCGAAGGCGGCGGAATGCTCCTTGACATTTCTGGCGGAATCGATGAGCTGCTGCATGTAGTGGCGTTCGCGGTTGCTGGCGCGGATCTGGTGAATGGCTTCCAGGGTTTCGGTCAGGGCCTGCTGAAAGATTCCATAGGCGGAATTCTCCCGGGCCTTGAGGTTTTTCACCTGTTTGCCGACGATGCGGGTAAAATAGATGACCACCGGATTCAGCAGCAGAATGAACAGGCCCAGCTGCCAGTGCATCCACAGCAGGATGACCGCCGTGCCGACGATGGTCAGGCAGGCGACCAGCAGTTTGCTGACCGTGGTGCCGATGAAGGTGTCCAGCGTGTCCAGGTCGGTGACCAGATGGGTGACCACGGTGCCGCTGCCCAGGCTTTCGTATTCCGACATGGAAATATTTTGCAGATGCCTGATCAGCCGCTTGCGGATGCGGAAGATGATATCCTTGGCGACCAGGGAAAATTTTCTCGCCTGGATGATATTGAAAACGATGGCGATCAGCCGCAGCAGCAGACTCAATAGCAGAACCGCCAGAATATAGGTGACCGGTCCCTGCCAATGTGCCGGCACGATGCGGTTGATCGTGGCAATGGTGATCCCGGGCTGCTGCAGCAGTACCTCGTCGACCAGCATGGGCATCAGTAGCGGAACCGGGACGCTGGCGACAGCCGCCAGAATTGCATAGACGTTTGCGCTGAGCAGTTCTTTTTTATGCGACAGCGCGACTTGATGGATATAATTCCAGGTATAGACTGTTTGGGGTTGCTTGGATGAATTGTTCGCCACGTGTCTGGTCAGATTTTTGAAGCGGTTGAATTATATACTCTCCGCACGGAAAGAGTATAACCATCTTACTGGTCAAGTAACAGGATTGGTGTCGCAGAGAATTATGGGAGCAGGAAAGCTTTTGCATCGATTTTGCTGGATTTTGGTTTTTGCCGCACTGTATTCGCCGGTCAGGGGCGCAGACATCGAGCGCCAGCGCAGCGCCTTCATCGAGGCGGAAAAATATCTGCAGAAGGGTGATGAGCAGCGTTTCCAGGCGGTGATGGCGGAACTCGAAGGTTACCCCTTGCATCCCTATCTGCAATACCGCTGGCTGGCGGAGCACCTGCAATACACATCGCAAGTCAAGGACTTTCTGGTCCGCTATGATGATACCCGCTATGCCGGCCTGTTGAGAAACCAGTGGCTGCATTATCTTGCCAGACAGAATCGCTGGCGGGAATTTCTCGGTAATTATCAAGAAAACCGCAGCACTTCCCTGAAATGTCACTATTACTGGGCGAAATACCAAGCCGGGCAGAAGCGTGAAGCGTTGCTTGGTGCAAAAAATTTGTGGGTGGTGGGGCGTTCCCAGCCCAGGCAATGTGACAAGCTGTTCGGCGCTTTGGTCAAGTCAAGCTATTTCAACCAGGAAATGATCTGGCGACGCTTTGCACTGGCGCTGAAAAACGGCAGGACGGGCCTGGCAAAATATTTGCTGAAACTGCTGGACAAGCAGGATCGGAAGGTCGCCGCCTTCTGGCTCGAGGTGCACAACAAGCCGCAGTTGATCGAGGATCCCGAAGCATGGCGCAAACCTTATCCACAGCTGGGCTTGATCTATGCTCATGGCGTCGATCGCAGGGCGCGCCGCGACCCATTGGCCGCCATCGCCGCCTGGGATCGCAGGAAAAAGGATTTTGAGATTCCAAGGCAGCGTTACCTGGAGCTGGAAAAAAGGCTGACCCTGGCGCTGGGCTACCGAAAAAACAGGCTGGCCTACAGCCGTCTGGAAAAACTGTCCGATGACGATGCCAAGGTCCGGGACTGGCGGGTCAGGGCGGCGTTGCTGGAAGGCAACTGGCAGCATGTCCTGGATTCCCTGAAGCGTCTGAACCCCGAGGAAAAACGGCAGCCAAAATGGCAGTACTGGCTGGGCAGGGCGCTGTATGCCACCGGTGACTCCATCCGGGCCGATCAGGTTTTCCGTGAACTGGCCAAAGACCGCAGTTTCTATGGTTTTCTGGCGGCGGACCATCTGCAGCAGGATTACCAACTCTCCGATCGGCCCGTGCAGCTGCAGCAGCGGCAGTTGGCGGAACTGGCCAATACCGGGGCGTTTCGCATGGTGGAGGAGTTCAAGTATCATCAGCGCAACAGGGATGCCCGGCGGCAATGGTGGTTCGCCATCAGCAAGCTGGACAAAGAGCAGCTGCTGGCTGCGGCAAAACTGGCGCAGCGCTGGGGCTGGGATCAGATCGCCATTTTCACCATCGCCCGGGCGCAGTACTGGGACGATGTCAATCTGCGCTTCCCGGTGACTTACGCGCAGGAGATCAACAGAAATGCCCATGAACGCGACCTGGATCCTGCCATCGTCTATGGGTTGATCCGGCAGGAGAGCGCTTTCTATCCCTATGCCCATTCGCCGGTGGGCGCCCGCGGTCTGATGCTT
>JANEMG010000021.1 GCA_024511045.1 Gammaproteobacteria bacterium
CCTTCATTTGAAAATTTAAAGAAAGGCATGCAAGGCGCGGCAACGCTATGATCCTTGCTATGTCAACTATTTTTTGAGATTTTTAGTGGTTTTTCTCCTCTGAAACTCTAAACTCTAGTCTATATAATATGAATTTCATAAATTATTTTTATAGGTGAGCGCCATGCGGGCAACGCTGCATCAACTGCGGGTGTTTCAGCAAGTCGCCGCAGTCATGAGTTATACCGAGGCGGCCAGTCTTTTGCGCCTGACCCAGCCAGCGGTCAGTATTCAGATCAAGCAGCTGGAAACCAATCTGGACATGCCGTTGCTGGAAAAAATCGGGAAAAAACTTTTTTTGACGCCGGCAGGGCAGGAACTCGAGCGCTTCTGCGGCGAACTTTTTGAAAATATAGAACGTATGGATATGCGCCTGAGCGCCATAAAGGGCAGCATGGAGGGCGAACTCAGGCTTGCCGCGGTCACCAGTGCGAAATATTTCACCCCGCATTTGCTGGGCGCGTTTCACAAACTCCACCCGGCCGTCAAGCTGCAGCTGGAAGTCGTCAATCGCAGTCAGATCATTCGACGTTTGAAGGACAATGCTGACGATCTGGTCATCATGGGGCTGGTTCCGGAGTCGATGCGCCTGACTTGTCATCCCTTCGTGGACAATCCTATCGTGATCGTTGCCAGTCCGTCTCACCCCCCTGGCGCAGCAGAAAAACATCGCGCTGACCGATCTGCAGGAGCACACTTTCCTTTTTCGGGAGGCCGGTTCAGGCACGCGCGAAATCATGGCGCATTTTCTGCAAAGCAGGAATGTCGAGCTGGAGCACCGGCATGATGCTGGGCAGCACGGAAACCATCAAGCAGGCGGTCATGGCCGGTTTGGGCATATCGGCGGTTTCCCGGCACAGTGTCACCCTGGAGATGGCAACGCAATGCCTGGTCGAGCTGCCTGTCCAGCATTTTCCCCTGCTGAGAAGCTGGTATGTGGTCCATCATCGGTCAAAACAGTTGTCACCTGTCGCACAGGCATTCGTGGATTTCATTTTGGACCACCAGGACAGGGTGGCGGACTTGTGCAACCGCTTTCTCAAGAAACATTTTGTTGAAGAGCCGCCTGATTGAAAGAGCATCGCCGGCCATGCCGGCAGCGACAGCATGGGCCAGGCCAGTCTCTACTGGTCTGCAGAAGGGAGGTGCTTGCCTGACCGGCCTTCTCCCGAGGCGCCGGGGGAGAACCGGGAGAGCTGTTTGTTCTTTGGGCGGTACTACTCGGGCCCTACTGGATGGTCTGTTCCGGAAGACGCCGTGAATACGTCCCTGCAGGCTTGGCTTTGGCATCCCTGCCAAAGACACTTCCTCCACAGACCACCTGCAGGGGCTTCTTCCGGTAGGGGGTGAGTAGTTGCCTTTGGGCTTTATTCCCTGATCTGGATCAATGTTTCCCCGGGTATGATGCGGTCGCCCTTTTGAACATGTACCGCGGCAACGGTTCCGGCAATGGGGGCATTGATTTCCGTCTCCATTTTCATGGCCTCGATGACCAGCAGCAGGTCACCCTCGGCAACGCGGTCGCCTTCCCTGACCGCCACTTCGATGACATTGCCCGGCATCGAGGTGGTGACGTCTCCAGGTGTTCTGGCGGCCGGCCGTCCCTGCGCGCCCTGCTGGTCGTATTCATCCAGCGGCTGCACGATGACATCTTCCGGCACACCGTCCACCGTCAGAAAGATATGCCGCTGCTGCTGTCCCTGCGCACCGGCCCCGGTCAGATGAATATCGTAGGTTTCGCCGTGCAGGCTGATTTTGAATTGCGTGGCCATGGGCGTGGGGGCGATGGCCGCTGTTTCGGGAGCCAGCAGCGGTTCCGGCTGCAGGGTGCCCTGTTCCCGCTGCTCCAGAAAGGTTTTGCCGATGTCGGGAAACATCGCATAGATCAGCACGTCTTCTTCCGTTTTTGCTGAATCGGCTATTTCCCCGCGCAGCTTGTCCATTTCCGGCTGCAGCAGATCGGCGGGGCGTACGTCGATCTGCGCTTCGTTGCCGATCGCCTTGGCGCGCAGCCTGGCGTTGACTTCGCCCGGCGCCCTGCCGTAACCGCCCTGCAGGTAGCGTTTCACTTCATTGGTGATGGTCTGGTAGTGCTCGCCGGTGACGACATTGACCACCGCCTGGGTGCCGACAATCTGCGAGGTCGGCGTGACCAGCGGCGGATAGCCCAGGTCCCGGCGTACCCTGGGAATTTCCTGAAAGACTTCGTCGATGCGGTCCAGCACGCCCTGTTCCTTCATTTGATTGGCCAGGTTGGACATCATGCCCCCTGGCACCTGGTTGATCAGCACATCGGTGTCGACGCCGGAATAGGCGCTTTCATATTGTGCATATTTTTTTCGCACTTGCTTGAAATAGTCGGCGATTTCCTTCAGCAGCGCCAGATCCAGGTCCACCCCGTAGCCGGCATCCTGCAGGGCGACGGCCATGGTTTCGGTAGGTGGGTGGCTGGTGCCGCCGGCAAAGGCGGATATCGCCGTGTCGATATGCTCGCAGCCGGCCTCCACGGCCTTCATCTGGCACATGCTGGCCATGCCGGAAGTGGCATGGGCATGCAGAAACAGGGGCAGGCTGGTGCGTTGTTTCAGGCCGCTGACCAGTTGTTCGGCGGCATGGGGGGGTCAACAGGCCGGCCATGTCCTTGATGGCGATGCTGTCGCAGCCCATGTCTTCCAGCTTCAGCGCCAGTTCGATGAAGCTTGCGATGCTGTGCACCGGACTGACGGTGTAGCACAGCGTTCCCTGGGCGTGCTTGCCGCTGCGCTTCACGGCAGCAATCGACGTTTCCAGGTTGCGTTCGTCGTTCAGGGCGTCGAAGATACGAAACACGTCGATGCCGTTCTCCGCGCTCTTTTCCACGAAGGCTTCCACGACGTCGTCAGCATAGTGCCGGTAGCCCAAGAGGTTCTGGCCGCGCAGCAGCATCTGCAGGCGCGTGTTGGGCAGGGCCTGGCGCAGCCGGCGCAGACGCTGCCAGGGGTCTTCCTTGAGAAACCGGACGCAGGCGTCGAAAGTCGCGCCGCCCCAGACTTCCAGAGACCAGAATCCGGCCTGGTCCAGTTTTTCGCAGATGGGCAGCATGTCTTCGGTGCGCAGGCGGGTGGCGATCAGCGATTGGTGAGCGTCGCGCAGGATCACGTCGGTGAAATGGACTGTTTTTTTCGCTGTTGTGTTTTGCTCGTTCATGGGTTTATTGCTCTGAATTAGAATCCTGTATGGGCGGCGATGGCGGCGGCAATCACGGTGGCCAGTTCTTCGGGGCTGCGTTTCAGGGAATAATCGGTCAATTCCGGGTGTGATTCGACGAAAGAGGTATCGAAATCGCCCTTCTGGAGATTTTCCGACTGCAGGATTTCCTGATAGTAGGGCATCGTGGTTTTGATGCCGAACAGACGCATGTCTTCCAGCGCCCGCTGTGAACGCGCCAGCACGCCGTCCCAGTCCCGCGCCCAGACCACCAGCTTGGCGCACAGTGAATCATAATGGGGAGGCAGAGTGTAGCCGGTATAGACCGCTGTGTCGGTGCGTACGCCCGGGCCGCCCGGTGCGTAATAGCGGCTGATGTAGCCGAAGCTGGGCAGGAAGTTGTTTTTCGGGTCTTCGGCGTTGATGCGGAACTGCATCGCGAAGCCGTTGATCCGCACATCGTCCTGGCTGAAACTCAGGGGCAGGCCGGAGGCGATGCGCAGCTGTTCCTGGACGATATCGATGCCGGTGATTTCCTCGGTGATGGTATGCTCCACCTGCACCCGGGTGTTCATTTCCATGAAATAGAAGGAGCCGTCGCCGTCCAGCAGGAATTCCACCGTGCCGGCATTTTCGTAGTCCACGGCTTTTGCCGCCCGTATCGCCAGAGTACCGAGCGTTTCCCGTTGCTGCTGCGTCAATTGCGGCGATGGCGCAATCTCGATCAGCTTCTGGTTGCGGCGCTGGATGGAGCAGTCCCGCTCGTAGAGATGCAGGGCGTTGCCCTGGTTGTCGGCCAGTATCTGCACTTCGATGTGACGGGGGTTGACGATGCATTTTTCCAGGAACACTTCAGCGCTGCCGAAGGCCTTGGTGGCTTCGGAGATGACCCGCGGGTAGTTCTGACGCAGCTCCTGCTCGTTGTCGCAGCGCCGTATGCCCCGGCCGCCGCCGGAGGTGGCTTTCAGCATGACCGGATAACCCACCCTGGCCGCCTGCCCGATGGCATCCTCCAGGTCTGTCAGATTGCCTTCGCTGCCCGGCGTGACCGGGACGTTGGCGGCAAGCATGCTCAGCCTGGCCTGGGTCTTGTCACCCATCTTCCGGATCACGCCGGCGCCGGGGCCGACGAAGACGATATCCTGTTCGGCGCAGGCTTCCGCCAGGCCGGGATTTTCCGAAAGGAAGCCATAGCCGGGGTGCAGGCCGTCGCAGCCTGTCATTTTCGCGGTATTGACCAGGGTCTGGGGATTCAGGTAGCCGGCCAGCGGATCATCGCCAAGGCAATAGGCCTCATCGGCCTTCTTGACATGCAGTGAGTAACGGTCCGCTTCGGAATACACGGCCACCGAGCGGATGCCCAGTTTCCGGCAGGCGCGGATGATGCGCACGGCAATTTCTCCACGGTTGGCGACGAGTATTTTGCTCAGCACGGTTGTTTGTCCTCGAAATTGAAGATGGGCCAGATAAGGAATAACGGGCCATTATAGGTTATTTTTGCGGTAGCCGCGCAGTATGACCAGAAACGCCAGAAAGTCATAGGCGGCATGGATGATCATCGGTGTGAGCAGGTTTCGCGTCCCGCCATAATCCAGGAACAGCCCCAGGTAGATGCCCACCAGTCCTGCCAGCAGCGCGTACAGGGGCGTCACGGCGTGTACCAGGCCGAAAAGGATGTTGCTGCCAAGCAGTCCGGCAGACATTCCCCAGGAAGATTCCATCCAGGGCTGGATGACGCCGCGAAACAGCAGTTCCTCGGCGATGCCGGCGGTGCTCGCCAGGACCAGCAGATCCGTCCAGTGGCAGCGCTGCAGGCTCGCTCCCAGGGTCTCGTCGAGTATCTGGTGGATCTCCCGCAGTGCATCAAAGGGCAGACGATACAGCGCCAGAAACAGCAGGAACAAGGGCGCCGTACCCATGATTCCATAGATGATTGCCCTTTCACTGAAATGCAGATGGACAAAGGGGTCGATGCCGGCTATCCAGCCAAGGACAACGGCGACCAGAATCAAACAGCCTTCAAAATAACAGGCCATTGTGAAAAAATTGTCTTGTTCGTTTGCAGCGCTCATTGGGGGTTTCTCAAGGTGTCGATGTGTTTGCGCCAGGCGCACGCAGGTTGCTGGCGGCTGTTCGCCGGTGTATGGCGTTCTGGAAAAACCGCTCAGGTTTTGGGTAGGGTGACGCCCCGCTGCCCCTGGTATTTTCCGCCGCGATCCTTGTAGGAACTGGTGCAGACCTCGTCCGCCCCGAGGAACAGCATCTGGGCGACGCCTTCGTTGGCGTAGATCTTGGCCGGCAACGGCGTGGTGTTGGAGAACTCCAGGGTCACATGTCCTTCCCATTCCGGTTCCAGGGGGGTGACATTGACGATGATGCCGCAGCGTGCATAGGTGGATTTTCCCAGGCAGATGGTCAGCACGTCGCGCGGGATGCGGAAATATTCGACGGTGCGGGCCAGCGCGAAGGAATTGGGCGGGATGATGCAGACATCGGACTTGACGTCGACAAAGCTCTCGGCATCGAAATCCTTGGGGTCGACGATGGCCGAATTGATGTTGGTGAAAATCTTGAATTCATCGGAGCAGCGTACGTCGTAGCCGTAGCTGGAGGTGCCATAGGAAATGACCCGGCCCTGCGGGGATTCCCGCACCTGCTGTATTTCGAAAGGTTCGATCATGCCCGTTTGCTCCGCCATCCGGCGAATCCAGCTGTCTGATTTGATGCCCATGCCAACCTGCGTCGCGGCAGGGCCACAGCCTGCCAAAATGTAAACCATAAGGTAACTACTCGGGCCTCTATGGGTAGTCTGTTCCGGAAGACGCCGTGAATACATCCCTGCAGGCTTGACTTTGGCATCCCTGCCAAAGACGCTTCCTCCACAGACCACCCAAGTAGGGGCTTCTTTTACTATGGGTGAGTAGTTACAACCAAAGCTCCCTTTTTACCACAGCGCAGGCAAATAGCAAACCAGAATTATCACCGGCTTGACACCGATGCTATGATATTAATGCGCCAGAATGGCATGTTTTATGGTAGACTTGCAAAATTTTCGAGCTTTTACCGGGCGGGTTATTGAATCCCGTCGGCAATCTTTCACATTCATAATCTATTGCGGAGAAACTCAATGGCGATCAAAGTTGCAATCAATGGCTACGGACGGATAGGACGGAACATCTTGCGTGCACTCTACGAATCCGGGCGTAGCGATGAAATTCAGATCGTGGCCATCAATGACCTTGGCGACACCGAAACCAATGCCCATTTGACCCAGTACGATACCGTGCATGGCAAATTTCCGGGGGAAGTGACTGCCGACGGCGACTTCCTGGTGGTCAATGGCGACCGTATCCATGTTCTGGCCGAGCGCGACCCGTCGAAGCTGCCCTGGGCCGATCTGGGCGTCGACATCGTTCATGAATGCACCGGTTTTTTCGCCAGCAAGGAAAAAGCCTCGGCGCATCTCGCGGCAGGCGCCAAAAAAGTGATCATTTCCGCGCCGGGCGGCAAGGATGTCGACGCCACCATCGTCTATGGCGTCAACCACGACACCCTGAAGTCCACTGACACGGTCATTTCCAATGCCTCCTGCACGACCAACTGCCTGGCGCCGCTGGTCAAGCCGCTGCTGGATACCATCGGCATCGAACATGGCCTGATGACCACCATTCACTCCTATACCAACGACCAGGTGCTGACCGACGTCTACCATTCCGATCTGCGCCGCGCCCGTTCCGCCACGCAGTCGATGATCCCGACCAAAACCGGCGCCGCGGCCGCCGTTGGCCTGGTACTGCCGGAAATGGCCGGCAAGCTGGACGGCTTTGCGATGCGCGTACCCACGATCAATGTCTCGGTCGTCGATTTGTCTTTCCAGGCCTCGCGCAGCACCAGCAAGGAAGAGATCGACGAGATCCTGCAGAATGCCTCGACGAGTTCCCTGCGGGGCATTCTGGACATCAACACCAAGCCGCTGGTTTCCATCGATTTCAACCACAATCCGGCGTCATCCGTCTACGAGGCATCGCTGACCAAGGTCATGCAGGGAAATTTCGTGAAAGTGCTTTCCTGGTATGACAACGAGTGGGGCTTCTCCAACCGCATGCTGGATACCACCGTTGCCCTGTTCAACGCTTGATAATTCGTTGGTATCTATAAACATCCTTCCATGGGCTGTTTATAGAAAGAAAGCGGCAAATGCGATTTGCTGTTTTCTTCACAATCAATGGCTTGAGGCCATTGATTGTGCCGGCACATCCCTGTACCGGTTTAGTGCGGCACCTGTTTTCCATGGCTGTGCAATGGCTTGATAAATAATCGAATAAAAAAAATACCTGCAAAAGACATTCAAGTGTCATAACAAGCATAAGTGCTGCATTGGTTCCCGTCATTTACAGACGGGAACTGAATTAGAATCCGGCCGATTATCGGCATTCGCCCGCCGTTGGGGGGGCAACCAGCAAACGCCCCGCCTCCGTGCGGGGCGTTTGTGGTTTTCAATCAATTCACAATCAAAGAGTTAAGATGCAACAGTTAAGAAGAACCAAGATTTTGGCTACACTGGGTCCTGCAACCGATGCGCCCGGCGTCCTGGAAGAGCTTTTCCGTGCGGGCATCGACGTGGTGCGGCTGAATTTTTCCCATGGCGATGCGGAAACGCATATCCAGAGAGCAAAGGCAGTACGGGAGCTGAGCAAAAAAACCGGTCGGCAGGTTGGCGTGCTGGCCGATCTGCAGGGGCCTAAAATCCGCATCGCCAGATTCAAGAACCACAAGGTCTTCCTGCAGGAGGGCCAGGACTTCGCTCTGGATATCCATCTGGACAGTAATGCCGGCGACGAAACCCAGGTCGGTATCACCTACAGACCGTTGGCCGAGGATGTCAAGCCGGGAGACCGACTGCTGCTCGACGATGGCCGGATCGTCATGGATGTGGTCAATGTCGAGAACATGCGCGTCAACTGCAAGGTCGTGGTCGGCGGAGACCTGTCCGACAACAAAGGCATCAATTTGCAGGGCGGCGGTCTTTCCGCGGCGGCGCTGACGGAAAAAGACAAGGAGGACATCAAGACCATTGCCAAAATCAATGCCGACTATGTGGCCGTGTCCTTTCCCCGCAGCGCCGACGATATTCTCGAGGCCCGGCAGCTGCTTCAGGAAGCCGGTTGCGATACCGGCATCGTCGCGAAAATCGAACGCGCCGAGGCGCTGGATGTCATCGAGGAGATCATCGATGCTTCCGATGCGATCATGGTCGCACGCGGCGACCTGGGCGTGGAAATCGGCGACGCCCATCTGCCGGCGGTGCAGAAGCGCCTGATCAAGCTGGCGCGGAAAATGAACTGCGTCGCCATTACCGCGACGCAAATGATGGAATCGATGATCGAAAACCCGATTCCCACCCGCGCCGAGGTTTTCGATGTCGCCAATGCCGTCGTCGACGGCACCGATGCCATCATGCTCTCGGCCGAGACAGCGGCGGGCAAATACCCGGTCAAGGCGGTCGAGGCGATGCATCGGGTGTGCATCGAAACGGAGAAGCAGCGCAGCGTACGGGTTTCCGATCACCGCGTCGACATCGAATTCCAGCGCGTCGACGAGGCCATCGCCATGTCCGCCATGTATATGGCGAACCACACCAAGATCCATGGCATAGCGGCATTGACCGAATCCGGCTCCACGCCGCTGTGGATGTCCCGCATCAGTTCCGGCATTCCGATCTATGCCTTTACCAGCCATGAAAAAACCGCCAGCAAGGTGACCTTGTTCCGCGGCGTCTTTCCCTTCCATTTTTCCCATGAGGCGCAGGACCATGTCGAGGTCAACCGGGAAATCATCAATGAACTGAAGAAGCGCAACCAGGCCAAGGCTGGCCAGAAGTTCATCATCACCAAGGGCGACCTGACCGGCGTCAAGGGCGGCACCAACGCCTTGAAAGTGGTTACTGTCGGTGAAGGCCTGATACCCTGAGCTTGCATTCCGCGGAAGAAGCGGCCCATGGCCGCTTCCGTGGTCCTTGGTTACTACAGCGCATCCAGGTTGGCATAGGCCAGCATCAGCCATTTCATGCCCACCTGACTGAAATTGATCTCCACTCTTTCCTGCGCCCCTTCCCCCTCTATCTGCAGGATGACGCCCTCCCCGAACTTGGCGTGTCTGACCTGCTGGCCGAGCTTGAAACGCGACTGACCTGATGTGTTCGGGGTCATCCCCGGCAGGGCGGTCACCGGCCGGGTCACTGCCGCCCGGATGCGCACTTCCTGCAGCAGGTCGCCCGGGATTTCATTGAGAAACCGGGAGGGACGGGCGAGGTTTTCCCGCCCGTACAGGCGCCTGGATTCCGCATAGGTCAGATGCAGCCGCTGCATGGCGCGGGTCATGCCGACGTAGCACAGCCGCCGCTCCTCTTCCAGGCGGCCAGGGTCTTCGACGGATTGCTGTGAGGGAAACAGGCCCTCTTCCAGGCCGACCAGAAAAACCAGTGGAAATTCCAGCCCCTTGGCGGAATGCAGGGTCATCAGCTGCACGCAGTCCTCATGCGTGCCGCCCTGGGTTTCGCCGGCTTCCAGCGCCGCATGGGCCAGAAACATGTCCAGTTCATTCATTGGCTCTTCACTGTCCTGCTGAAAATCGAACTGACGGGCCGCGTTGACCAGTTCTTCCAAGTTCTCCACCCGGTCGGCGCCCTTCTCGCTTTTTTCGTTCTTGTGGAAATCCATCAGACCGCTTTGTTCCACGGCAATCCTGACCTGCTGGTACAGTTCCTGGCCAGTGATTTTCTCCTGCAATCGCTGGATCAATTGCAGAAACCCCTGCAGGGCATTCGCTGCCCGCGCAGACAGGGTCTTGTCTTCGAGCATGGCATTGGCCGCCTGCCAGAGTGTAATACCCTGGCTCCTGGCCCTGTCGCGGATGTTTTCCAGGGTTTTTGCACCGATGCCGCGGGCCGGTGTATTGATGACCCGCTCCAATGCCGCATCATCGTCACGGTTGGCAATCAGGCGCAGATAGGCCAGGGCGTTTTTGATTTCCGCCCTTTCGAAGAAGCGCAGCCCCCCGTAGACCCGGTACGGGATGCCGCTGTTCATCAGTTTTTCTTCAAACAGCCGCGACTGGGCGTTGGAGCGATACAGAATTGCCGACTCCCGCCTGAGATTGCCTTCATCCACCCATTTCCGGATCTGTTCGATGACGAAATAGGCTTCATCCTGTTCGTTGAACGCACAGTAGACGGAGATCGGTTCGCCGCTGCCGCTGTCGGTCCAGAGGTTTTTTCCCATGCGCCCCGCGTTGTTGGCGATCAAGGCATTGGCGGCTTCGAGAATATTCCCGGTGGAGCGGTAGTTCTGTTCCAGGCGAATCACCTGGTGCTCCGGATAATGCTTCTGGAAGCTGAAAATGTTTTCGATTTTTGCGCCGCGCCAACCGTAGATCGACTGGTCGTCGTCACCAACCACGAACAGATTGTTCCGGTCCCCGGTCAGCAGGCGCAGCCACGCGTACTGAATGGTGTTGGTGTCCTGGAATTCATCGACATGCACCTGCCGGAAGCGCTGCCGATAGAAGTCCAGCAGTTCCTGGTTGTCACGCAGCAGTTCATGCGCCCGGAGCAGCAATTCGGCAAAATCCACCAGGCCGGAGCGAGCGCAGATTTCCTCGTAGGCCTTGTAGACGGCCAGCATCTGCCGCTGGAACAAGTCGCCGGTTTCCTGCATATGCCGGGCGCGTCTGCCTTCGTCCTTCTGGGCATTGATGTACCACTGTACCTGGCGGGGCGGCCAGCGCGCCTCGTCCAGCTGCAGGGTCTTGAGCAGTCTTTTGATCAGGCGGTATTGGTCGTCGGAATCGATGACCTGGAAGGTATCCGGCAGCCCGGCTTCGCGGGCATGCCTCCTCAGCAGCCGATGGGCAAGGCCGTGAAACGTGCCTATCCACATGCTGCGTGCGGAAATGTCCAGTAGGTCCTCGATCCTGCTGCGCATTTCCAGCGCCGCCTTGTTGGTGAAGGTGACCGCCAGAATGCTGTAGGGCGACAGGTTTTCCACCTGGATCAGCCAGGCGATGCGATGCACCAGCACCCGGGTCTTGCCGCTGCCGGCGCCGGCCAGCACCAGCATGG
Organism: Gammaproteobacteria bacterium; assembly: GCA_024511045.1. Classification (GTDB taxonomy): domain Bacteria; phylum Pseudomonadota; class Gammaproteobacteria; order Methylococcales; family Methylomonadaceae; genus JANEMG01. Next base: position 11,345 of record JANEMG010000021.1, read on the forward strand.
ACTGCTGGGGGGCCGTTACGGCCTGGCGCTGGGCATCGTTCAAAGAGTTGATGATTGCAGTGATATCCATTTTGTTTTTCAGGGTTGCTAATTCGTATTTGTGGCAATTGTCGATATTGCTGCAGCCAGCGCTATTCGCAGCAAACTGAATAGTGCGGAGTACTCGCGCAGGCAGCACCAGACCCGCGGGTAAACAAATTTTTCAATCGTTTACAGCGATTGTCAATACGGACTCAGGAAACACACGGTATAATTGACGCGTATGGAAACTGGCGGGGACGACATTCTCCGGTATCACTGGCTGCATCCATCAGCCCATCATAACAATACTAAGAGGATTCTGACGATGAACTTCGATTATAAACGTATGCTAAAGTTTGAACACAATGTCGGTGAAAAAGAAAAGAAAGCGCGCATGGCGGGCGGCGCGGTGTTGATTCTTATTTCCATTTTCACCGCCAAGATTATCCTGCTGATTCTCGGTCTGGTGCTGGTGGGAACCGGTTATTCCGGCTGGTGCCCTGCCTATTCCGGGCTCGGCAAGAATACCTGTGAAACGGATGAAGGCCAGAAGGAAAATTAGTCAGCGTCTATAAACACCCATCCATGGGATGTCTATAGAAATAAAACAGCAAATGCGATTGGTCGTTTTCTTCATCATCAATGGCTTGTGGCCATTGATACTGCCGGCACTTCCCTGTGCCGGATCAGTGCCCGTCATTTATAGACGGAAACCAATCAGAACCTGTTCAAGGTCGTTACGCGCTGCGGGCAGTGGTGCAGTAGATCTTGAACGGATTCTTGGAGGATACGGCTTTTCTACAGGGATATGTAGCCTTGCATTCTCAACAGGATCCATATCATGCTGATTTCAGAGATTATGACCCCCAAGCCGGTGACAGTCTACCTGGACACGGAACTGCGCTTGATCAAGGAGATTTTCGACCACGTCCATTTTCACCACTTGCTGGTGGAGAATGAAGAAGACCAGACCCTGGCGGGGATTATTTCCGATCGCGATCTGCTGCAGGCGTTGAGTCCTTACATCGACACCAGTTCCGAACAGCAGCGGGATGCGGCGACATTGAAGAAACAGGCGCATCAGACATGACCCGGGAAATCGCGTCGGTAGCGCCGCAAACAGCGTGTGATCATGCCGCACGGATGCTGCTGGATGCCAATATTTCCTGCCTGCCGGTTTTGTCTGCGGCGCATACCATCATCGGCATCGTAACCTGGAAAGACCTGCTGCATAGTTATATCCAGGAATAATCCAGCATCGATCTGCACGAGGTTCCGCCTGTCTTGGGAGGGCAGGCGGCAGCGTCCTGCCGTTCAGTCGTCCTCCTTCCGGAATTCCCCTTCGATGACATTGCTGTCTTTCGGGGTCTGCCGATGGACCTGCTCATTGACGGTCAGCATGTACTTTTCGATCAGGAAGGCGGCTATTTTGCTTCGGGTTGCCGGGATCAGGCAGGCGAAGCCGACGATGTCGGTGAAGAAACCCGGCGTCAGCAGCAGCGCGCCACCGACCAGCAGGATAGGTCCCTCGATCATTTCCCGGGCCGGAATCTCTCCCCGGTCCAGGCTGTTTTTGAAGCGCTGGAAGGTGGCGAAACCCTGCTGACGCAGCATCCAGGCGCCGAGCACGGCGGTAAAGACCACCAGTGCGATCGTCGCTGCGGCACCGACGATGGCGCCAATTTTCAGCAGCAGATAGATTTCCACGAAGGGAACGATCAGGAAAAACAACAAGACGATGTGAAAAAAGCGCATAAGTCCTCTATTTATTTATTTTCAGCAAAACACAATATAATGGCTGTAGTTCCATATTACCACCCCGGACGACGATCATGACCTATCAACTCATAATGACCACCTGCCCGGACCAGAAGACCGCGGAAGCGCTGGCCACGCTGCTGGTGGAAAAGAAACTGGCTGCCTGCATCAATATTCTGCCTGAAATGACATCCATCTATACCTGGAAGGGCCGCATTGAAATCGGCCGGGAACATCTGCTGCTGGTCAAGACCCGCGGCGATCGTTATCAGGAAATTGCCGACTGCATTCACAGCAACCACCCCTATGAACTTCCGGAAATCATCGCGGTCCCAATTGACCAGGGTCTTCCGGAATACCTGCAATGGATCGATTCATGTCTGTCGGACGTATAATATTCACCTGCTTCACGGTACTGTTCAGTCTGCAGGGCATGGCCGTGGACAACGGCGATCTGCTGCCGCCCGGTGAGGCATTCCAGCTTTCCGCAGCGGCTGACGGCGGCGGCGAGATCCTGCTGCAATGGGAAAT
>JANEMG010000268.1 GCA_024511045.1 Gammaproteobacteria bacterium
GACTGAAGGGGGTTTTCGCCAGTTTGCGGTTCACCAGCGCCAGATTCAGCAATTCCTGGTACTGGGCGATACGCTCCTGCTGTTCCGCACGCTGCTCGACGATTTCTTCCAGAGAACCGCCTTCAGCCAGCGCCTCCAGCTCATGCTCGTGGCTCAGCAGTTTGCCTTTCAGGCGGGTGATTTTCGCATTCAGGTCATCGATGGCGGCCTGGTTTTTATTCAACGCCGCCGTGGTGGCCTTGTCCCGCTTGCTGAACGCTTTTTGCCGTTCCTGCAACGTCGCCAGCTTGGTCCTGAGATTCTTCAGCCTGCCCAGCTCCGGAAAATTGTCCAGCAATGATTGATCGGCCTGGTGTGCATCCAGCCAGTCCAGCACCGTCTGCTCCGCGCGCTGTTTTTCTTCCGTCTGTCTTTGCAGCATTTCCAGCAGCCCGGCTTCCGACTGCAGATCCTGTTCCGCCTGGGACAGCTGCAGCTGCAAGGCCTCGATATCCTGTTTTGCCCCGGCAATGGACTGTTCCTGCGCCGGCATCTCCCGGCTGTCTGCACCCAATTCGACCAGCCTGCTCTGCAGCAGCTCGAGTTCATTACGCAAGGCTTCCAGGGCTTTTTTATGCTGCACGAGGTCCCGGGCTTTTTCGTCGAACTTCTGGATATCGTCCTTGAAGACCAGCACGTCCTGGGATTGGGCTATTTTTTCCAGATCGGCCTGGTTCTGTTGTACCTGGATTTCGTCCTGCTGCTGCTTCCGCTCCAGATCGGCAATGTGCCGCTCGATCTGCTGCAGCTTGTTCAGCCAGTCCTGCTGCTGCTCCAGACTGGCCTTCTCGCTCTGGTAATCGTCAAGCTGTTCCTGAAAATCAGCCAGATCCTGCTCCAGGGCTTCCCGCTTCTCTTCAGCCAGCACCGGAATTGCCGCCTGCTCGGCCTGCAGACGTTCCAGATGCGCTTTTGCCTCGGCGGCATTGTTGACCAGTTCCTCCTGAAAGTCCGCATAGATGTTGCTGCTGATGATTTTTTCCAGTATGTCCAGGCGTTCGTTATCCAGGGCATTGAGAAAAGCCGCGAAGTCACCCTGCGCCAGCATGATGGAACGGGTAAAACGGCGAAAATCCATGCCCGTCAATTCCTCCATCGCGGCACGTACTTTGTGCACCTGATCCGCCAGAATCTCTTCACTGCCATCGAGCCTGATCAAGGTCATTTGCGGAGCCAGCAGTTCCGCATCGGGATGACCGTCGGCACGTCGCACCTGCCAGCTGGAACGAAAGCGCTCACCGCCGATGGAAAACTCCACCCGGGCCAGGCTCTCGCTGGCCTGCCTGGTCATGACATGCGCCGCAGGCCGGTCGAAGCGGAATGTCTGGCCAAACAGGCCCAGCGTGATGGCGTCCAGGATGCTGGTCTTTCCCGAACCGTTGGGACCGGTGATGGCAAAAACCCCGGCATCCGCCAGGGGTTCCCGCTCGAAATCGATCCGGCTCTCGCCTTCCAGGGAATTGATGTTCTTGAAAAAAATATTGAGTATTTTCATGCCTGCATGGCCCGCCCCGCAAACAGCTGCGGCTAAAGACTGTCCGCCTATTATAACGATGTAAGGCTTTTTTTTCTGGTTCTTTGCGCCTGCCGGGGATTTCACTCCTGACCATGGCGGAAGAATTCAGTCAATAAATGAACCTGTGCGATCGACTGCTTTTTAAAGTCTGCTATGATAGCGACGCAAGGAGGACGGATTATGACCACGCTCAAGAAATTCTTACACTGGTTTTTGACGCTTTTATATAAAGTGGAAATCGAGGGCCTGGAAAATTATACCAGGGCCGGAGACCGGGTCCTGATCATCGCCAATCATGTCTCTTTCCTGGATCCGCTGCTGCTGGGCGTGTTTCTCCCCGACAACATCACCTTCGCCATCAACACCCAGATTGCCAGGCAACGCTGGATCAGGCCGTTTCTGCGCCTGTCCACGGTTTTCGAAATGGATCCGACCAATCCGCTGTCGCTCAAGGGACTGGTGCACCACCTGCAAAACGATTCCAAAGTGGTCATTTTCCCGGAAGGCCGCATCACTGTAACCGGATCGCTGATGAAGATCTATGACGGCACCGGCATGGTTGCCGACAAATCCCAGGCGATGATTCTTCCGCTGCGCATCAAGGGCGCCGAATATACCCGCTTCTCGCGCATTCACAACCTCGTCCGTCTGCGCCTGTTTCCGAAAATATCCATCAAAATCCTGCCGCCGACGCGCATGGAAGTTCCCGACCATGTCAAGGGCCGGGAAAGAAGAAAATACTGCGGCCACGTACTGGCCGACCTGATGACGGAAATGATTTTCGCCACCAGCAATTACCGGCAGACGATTTTCGCGCAGCTGCTGGAAGCCCGGAAGATTCACGGCGGCAGACATATCGTCGTCGAGGACCTGGAACGCAGGCCGCTGAACTACAACGCCCTGATCACCCGCACCATGATCATCGCCAACCTGCTGCGCGGCATCACAGAGGAGCACGAGAATGTCGGGGGCATGCTGCCCAACAGCAGCAAGACCCTGATCGTCTTGCTCGGCCTGCAGGTATACAACCGTGTTCCCGCGATGCTGAATTTTTCCACCGGTTCCGTGGGCATGCTCTCGGCCTGCCGGACCGCCAGGATAAAAACTGTACTCACCTCGCGCCGCTTCATCGAACTGGGCAAACTGAGCGCAGATGCCGAAAGTCTGGCCGAACAAGTCAACCTCGTCTACCTGGAAGACCTCGCCGAAAAGATCTCCCTGCCGGACAAGCTGCGGGGCCTGTACATGGGCAGGACCGCCAATTTCTGGTACCGGCACAACCAGTACAGCCCGGACAGTCCGGCCGTGGTCCTGTTCACTTCCGGATCCGAGGGCGCACCCAAAGGCGTGCTCCTGTCGCATGCCAATATTCTCTGCAATCACAAGCAACTGGGCGCGAGAATCAATTTCAATGCCCAGGACATTGTGCTCAATGTCCTGCCCATGTTTCATTCCTTCGGCTTTACCGCCGGGACCCTGTTTCCGGCGCTGAACGGCATCAAAACCTTCCTCTACCCGACGCCGCTGCATTTCAGCGTCATCCCGGAAATTGCCTACGAAATCAATGCCACCGTACTGTTCAGCACCAATACCTTTCTTGCCGCCTACGGCAGAAAGGCGCACGCCTATGATTTCTACAGCGTCCGCTACGCCTTCGCCGGCGCCGAGAAACTCCAGGACAGCACCCGTGAATTGTGGGCCGAGAAATTCGGTCTGCGCATCCTGGAGGGTTACGGCGCTACGGAAACCAGTCCTATCGCCTCGGTCAACACGCCCATGGAGTGCAAGGCCGGCACCGTGGGCAGGCTGCTGCCGGCCATGCAGTACCGGCTCGAGGAGGTGCCCGGCATCGAGGATGCCGGCAAACTGCACCTGGCCGGGCCAAACATCATGCTCGGCTACCTGCTGGCCGACAACCCGGGCAAACTGGTGCCCCCGGAATCGATTTTCGGCAAGGGCTGGTATGACACCGGTGATATCGTCAGCGTCGATGACGAAGGCTATATCACCATTCGTGGACGCAGCAAGCGCTTCGCAAAAATAAGCGGCGAAATGGTCTCGCTGACCGTCGTCGAACAACTGGCGATCGATGCCTGGCCGGACGGCCAGCATGCCGTGATCAGCATCCCGGACGAGAAAAAAGGCGAACAGCTGGTACTGGTGACGACGCAGCAGGGAGCGACCATCCAGCAGCTGGCAGCCGCCTCCCCCGGCGTCGGCGGCATCTACTTCCCGAAAAAGATCATCGTCATGGACAAGCTCCCGGCGCTGGCGACGGGCAAGGTCGATTATCCCGCGGTAACCAGACTGGTGCTGGAACGCTTGCAATAATTGCGCCTTGCCGGCAATCGCTGCCGGGAGCTGCCTGCCGC
>JANEMG010000269.1 GCA_024511045.1 Gammaproteobacteria bacterium
GAAGCGGCTTTGGATGAGAATTTCGCCAGGGTTTGCCCCAAACCCGGCAATCCCCCCGGAAATTCTCTGGTCACTGTGCTGCTGCGCATGGTGGCTTGAATAATTTCTGGGAAACTTCAGCTGGTTTATATTGATGGGCACAGGATGACAGTTATTACTCGATCGCTGTTTTTCACTTTGGGAAATGGCTGAAGCTTGTGGGTAATCAGGTTATTGTTTGTCGACAAACTCAGCCAGCGTCTGCAGCAGCTGGTCGATATCCTGTTCCGTCTGTTCGGCGCTGATCTGCAGCCGGATTTCCTCCTCGCCTTTCGGCACCACGGGATAATTCAACCCGGTTGCCAGGATCTGACGGTTGAACAGATGTTCCGCCAATGCCGAGGTTTTTTCGGTGTCTCCCAGGAGTATCGGCACGATGGGGTGTTCACCGGGCAGGGTTTTCAGACCCAACCGCTCCAGCCCGTTTCTCAATTTGCCGGCAAGCCGTCGAATTTTTTCCAGCAGCTGCCTGCCCGCTTCACTGTCGGTAATGGTCAATGCTTCGCGTGCTGCGGCCGCCTCGCCCGGTGTAATGGGGTTGGAATAGACATAGAATGGCGCAGTCTCCCGCAGGTAATCGATGACTGTCGCGTTGGCAGTCACATAGCCGCCATTGACGCCGAATGCCTTGCCCAGTGTGGCGATCAGGATATCCGCCCGGGCGCCGGTGGCTTCCTCGGTGCCCCGGCCGGTTTCGCCAAAGGCCCCGACGCCGTGGGAGTCGTCGACGATGGTGATGATGCCTTCGGCAAAGGCGTCCTCATGGCATTTGCAGATCGCGATGATCTCCTGCAACGGGGCATGGTCGCCGCGCATGCTGAAAATGCCGTCCGTGACCAGGCAGACGCGCCTGACACGGCCCCTTTGGGTTTTCAGGATGTTTTCCAGTTCCTGCAGGTTGAGGTGCCGATATACGGCCTTGGCGGCCGGACGAGACAGGCGGATGGCGTTGATGATGCAGTTGTGGTTCAGGGCATCGCTGATGACCAGCGTCTCGGCATCGATAAACTGCGGCAGCACGCCCATGACCGCCGCATAGGCAGCGCTGAAAATCATTGCCGCCTCGCGCTGGTGGAAGTCTGCCAGTTTTCGTTCCAGGTCGATATGCGGCTGATACGTGCCGCTGATGAAACGTACGGCGCCCGGGCCAACGCCAAATTGTTCAGCGGCGGCAGTTTCTGCCGCAACAAGCCGGGGGTTGCCGGCAAGCCCCAGATAGGAATTGCTGTTCATGCGCAGAAAAGACTGCGCGGCGAAGCCCTGCAGATGATAACGCGGACCATCTCCGTCACGGGCAGGGCTCCTGCCGGTAATGACTTTTTCCCTTCCTTTCGCCCGGCCCTGGTCCTGTAATCCGGTCAATTTGCGGGCGATAAGGGGTTCAATCTTTGTCAAGGCCATCGTGCTGCTCCTGTTGCAATCGTTGTGCCAGTTTCTCCAGCATGTCCTGGACCATTTTCGGCAAGTCGAAGTCCGGCCGCCAGCCCCATTCCTGCCGGGCGCAGCTGTCATCCATGTGCTGCGGCCAGGAATCGGCAATTGCCTGACGCAGGGGATCGACCTTATAAGTGATGCTGAAGTCCGGCAGGTGTTTTTGAATTTCCGCGGCAATCTTTTCAGGGGTAAAGCTCATCGCGGTGATGTTGGATGCGTTGCGATGCCTGAGCCGACTGGCATCGGCCTCCATCAGGCAGAGCATGGCCTGCAGGGCGTCGGGCATGTACATCATGTCCAGCCTGGTGTCGGGGCGCAAAAAACACTGATATCGGCCTTCGGTCAACGCGGCATGGAATATTTCCACGGCGTAATCGGTGGTGCCGCCGCCGGGCGGGGTGCGATAGGAGATCAGCCCGGGGAAGCGCACGCCGCGGGTATCCACGCCATAGCGATGCTGATAGTAGTCACAGAGCAGCTCGCCGCTGACTTTGCTCACCCCGTAGATGGTCGTGGGGCGCTGGATGGTGTCCTGGGGTGTGTCGACAGCGGGAGTCTGTGGGCCAAAGGCGCCGATGGAGCTGGGAAAGAACACCGCGCAGCACTGGCTGCGGGCCGTCTCCAGAACATTGAGCAAGCCGTTGATATTGACATCCCAGGCCAGCTGGGGATGCTTTTCTGCGACTGCGGAAAGCAGGGCGGCCAGATGAAAAATACTGTCGATGCGGAATTCCCTGACGATCTGCCTCACTTTGTCGGCATCTCTGACGTCGACGAAGTAGTGCGGACCGGAATCGAGCAGTTCCCGGTCTGGCAGTCTTTTATGAAAGGCGGCGACCACCTGTTCTTCGCCATAGCGGCGACGCAGTTCCGGCAGCAGTTCGGAGCCGATCTGTCCATTTGCGCCTGTGATCAAAATGCGTTGCATGGCAGGATTCGCTTTCAGAAGGGTTTGAGCACGGCCAGCAGGACGATGGCAAACAGAAACAGTACCGGAATTTCGTTGATCCAGCGGTAGAAGACATGGCTGTGCCGATTGCGTTCATGCTGGAAGTCGTACAGCCATTTTCCACACAGGCCATGATAGATCACCAGCAGCAGCAACAGCAGTAGCTTGACATGCAGCCAGCCATTCGCCGCATAGAGCGCCCAGGCGTAATCGATCAGCATCCAGACGCCCATTATCAGTGTCAGGATCATGCCCGGTGTCATGATGCCGAAAAAAAGTTTGCGTTCCATGATCTTGAAACGTTGCCTGCCGACTTGATCGCCGCACATGGAGTGGTAGACGAACAGCCGGGGCAGATAGAACAGACCGGCGAACCAGGTCACCATGAAGATCAGATGCAGAGCCTTGAGCCAGAGCATGGTTTGTCCTTGAGCTGACGATGGTGAAAAAAAGGATGCTTGCAGCAACGCACACTATAGCATGTTATCAATGCTGTCCTGCATCTGCCTGAAATCGAAGGCGCCGGTTATTTGGGCGACGATGCTGCCTTGCGGCGAGATCAGGAAGGTGCTCGGGGTCAGTTGCACGTTGCCAAAAGCCCGGGCATGACTGCCGCGCAGATCCAGGGCAATGTCATAGGGCAGCCGTCTGACCCTGGCCATTTCTACGACATGGTTGGGTGGGTCGTAATACATCGCCACGGCGATGATTTCCAGTCCGCGCTCATGAAATTGACGGTACAGACTGATCAGATGCGGTATTTCCTTTATGCAGCCAGGGCAGTCGGTGGCCCAGAAGGTCACCAGCACCGGTTTGCCGCGCAATGCCTGCAGGGAAATTTTTTTTCCGCTGATCGTGGTAAATTGCACGTCAGGGGCTGAATTGGCTGCGGGCAGCAGCCACCAGGCAGCACCGGCCAGCAGGAAGGCCAGCAGCAAACCCGGTCGCAATTGTCTACGGAGCATTGTTACCGGCCTCGGGGTCTTGCCTGGTGGACGGGATATAGGCGTCGCAAAGCGCCCTGTACAGCGGACGGGGATTCATCAGCCTGGAGGTTCCGGCGGCGATGAAGGCCGTTGCCATCAGGGGTATCAGGATTTCCTGGTTGTCGGTCATCTCCATGACCATGACGAAGGAGGTGATGGGGGACTGCAGCATGCCGGAAAAATAGGCGGCAATGCTCAACAGGATCATGGCCATGGGCGGCGCCAGCGGCAGCCAGGTGGCCAGGTTGGCGCCCACGCCCGAGCCGACGGTTATGGAAGGTACAAAAATGCCGGACGGGATACCGCTGAAAAAGGTGGCGCAGGTGGCGAGCATCTTCAGCAGCGGGAACCAGGGATCCATGCCATGGTAATCCTCCAGTATCGCCTGGGTTTCCTGGTAGCCGGTGCCGAAAGTCTGGCCTCCGGAATGATAGCCGAGGATGGCGATGACGATGCCGCACAGGAAGGCAATGAAAACCATGGGCATGCGGCTGCGGCTGAGCAGGTT
>JANEMG010000270.1 GCA_024511045.1 Gammaproteobacteria bacterium
CCATGCGCCTGATCAGCGTTTCAATATGGGAAAATTCGGTTTTTTCGGTCTTCAGAAATTTGCGTCTGGCCGGGGTGTTGTAAAACAGGTCCTGCACGACCACGGTAGTACCCTGCGGATGTGGGTCGGGCTGCAGATCGAAGTCCTGTTCCCGGCCATCTGCTTCGATGCGCCAGGCGCATTCCGTCTCGGCGGTCCTGGAAATCAGCGTCAACCGGGCAACGGAACTGATGCTGGGCAGCGCTTCCCCGCGAAAACCCATGCTCTCGACCTGGTGCAGATCATCCAGTGTGGAAATTTTGCTGGTGGCATGCCGGGACAGTGCCAGTGCGATGTCTTCCCGGTCTATGCCGCAGCCATTGTCGCGGACGCGCATCAATCCGATGCCGCCCTGCTCGATGTCGATGTCGATCTGACTGGCCCCGGCATCGAAGCTGTTTTCCAGCAATTCCTTGATCACCGAAGCTGGCCGCTCCACCACCTCACCGGCAGCGATTTGATTGATCAGTTGGGGTGGCAGGGAATGGATGCGCATGATATTCGTTCGGCAAAACGGCTATTTTAGCCGACTAGCGACTATCGTGCACAAACCATTGACATTTATGATTCGCCGGATGCAGCAGCGTTTAAAATCCCTCCTGGCGTTGGGATGACAGGGTTCATTGCTGACGTGATACCAGGGAATAGACCGGATTACAGGCCGGAATCAGGAATCCGTGGGAATGGACAGCACCTGCCCGACACGGATCCGGGTGCTGTTCATGGCGTTGACCGCGCGCAGCCGCTTCATGCTGACGCCATAGTGCTGGGCGATGCCGGACAGCGTTTCCCCCCGTACGATGGTATGTTTGACGGCGGCCATGCGCGTACCCACCGGCGGATTGCGTCGAAAATAACCGAGTATGCCGTTGAATATCGCTTTCGCCATACGTCGCTGGTGGGCATGGCTGCGCAGTTTGCGCTCTTCGTCGGGATTGGAGATGAATGCCGTCTCCACCAGGATCGAAGGGATGTCGGGTGATTTAAGAACCATGAAGCCGGCCTTCTGCACATGCCTGGAGTGCAATTTGCCGATGCTGCGAAAATTCTTCAGTACCTGTTTGGCGACGCTCTGGCTGACTTCCTGGGTTGCGGTTTGCGACAGGTCGAGCAGCACCGATGCCAGCACATCGTCCTTGTCGTCCAGACTCACGCCGCCCACCAGGTCGGCGGCATTTTCGTTGCGCGCCAGCCATCGGGCCGCCTCGCTGGAAGCACCGCGCCGCGACAGCGTGAACACCGAAGCGCCCTTGACCCGGGAATTCTTGAAGGCATCGGCATGGATGGAGACGAACAGGTCCGCCTTGGCCCGCCGGGCAATCTGCATGCGTTTGCGCAGACCGATATAGTAGTCTCCTTTGCGGATCATGACCGGGCGCATGCCAGGGTAGTTTCTGATCAGGGCTTCCAGTTTTTTGGCAATGGCAAACACCACCTTCTTCTCCTGGGTGCCATGCGGCCCCCGTGCCCCCGGGTCTTCACCACCATGACCGGCATCAATGGCGATGACGATATCACGCGGCCTGCCGGTACTGCGCGGGTTTTTTTTGCGCGCCGCCACACTGCGTTTTTTTTTGCGGGTAAACAAATCCACGACCAGGCGGTGGCCGTAGGTCCTGTTGGGCTTGAGCGCGAAACTTTTCGGATTGACCGGCGCTTTCAGGTCGATCACGACCCGCAGATCCCGACCGTTTCTGGCAGCGCTGCGAATTCGGGAAAACAGCGGATGGGAGGCTGGCGGCTGGGGCAGCTTCTGCTTCAGGCGTGCATTGTGGATATCGATGACCAGGCGCGACGGGTTGTTCAGCAAAAAGACCTCGTGGGCCGGCGACGTGGAGACGTCAAAAACCAGTCGTGTGTAATCGGGTGCGGTCCAGAAACGCAAAGAATCGACCTGATTTTGCTGCGCGAGAATCGGCAGTGAAACCAGGAAAAATCCGAAAAACCAGATGATATTCCAATACTTACGCATGATTTAAACTATAAATATGACATATTTATGATTAAACTATAGCAATATGTATCTGTTTTTTCAATTCATTCTTGAATTTTTTCCAGCCCTCCCGGGAACCGGTCGATCGCCAGCAATCGGCCTTCGCCCTGCACCGCCAGCGTGATGCTGCAATCGGGCGGCGGCAGCAACCCGGCGCCTTTTTCCGGCCATTCGATGAAGCAAATGGCCGGTTCCGCAAAATAGTCCCGGATGCCGATCCACTCCAGCTCTTCCGGATCGGCAAGTCTGTACAAATCGAAATGATAGATGACCCGGTCCTGAATCTGATACTCTTCCACCAGCGTGAAGGTTGGACTCTTCACCGTACCGGCGTATCCTGCCGCCCGCAGCACGCCGCGCACCAGCGTGGTTTTGCCGGCGCCCAGTTCGCCATGCAGATAGACCACGCATTTTTCCGGAAGACTCTGCCACAGCCAGCAGGCAAAGGCCTCGGTTTCCCCGATGTCATGCAGGATCTTTTTCACCGGACGTTGACCAGGCGTCTCAGATGCGGCAGCAGATCCCCTGCCAGCATGCCGCGTTCCCCCTGTTCTGCCGCGCTGTCCGCCGCCGCACCATGCACATGCACGCCGCTTTTCACCGCCTCGATGACGGCCAGTCGCTGCGCCATCAATCCGCCGATCACCCCCGACAGAACGTCGCCCATGCCGCCGGAAGCCATGCCCGGATTGCCGGTGCCGCAGACATAGGTAGCGCTGGCATCGACAATCAAGGTACCCGCCCCTTTCAACACCACGCAGCCGGAATAACGCTGCTGCAGTGCCTCGGCGGCGGCAAAACGGTCCTTCTGCACATCCCGCACCGAACAGTCCAGTAGCCTGGCAGCCTCGCCGGGATGGGGAGTCAACACCCAATGCGCATTGCTGAAGGTGGTATTGGCCAACAGATTCAGAGCATCGGCATCGACCAGCAGAGGCTTGCCGGATTCCATTGCCGCGTGCAGCAGATCGCTGGCCCACTGGCTGCGGCCCAGACCTGGCCCGACGACAATCACCGTGGCCCTGTCCAGCAGCGGCCGCAACTGGCGGGCGTTTTCCACGCCATGACACATCAGTTCCGGCCTGCAGCCGTTCATCAGGGCGGCATGCGCTGCGCGCGTGGCGATGCTCACCAGTCCGGCGCCGACCCTGGCGGCGGCTTCCGCCGCCATGCGCGCGGCGCCGCTGTAGCCCTGCTCGCCGCCAATGATCAGCACATGACCGTTGCTGCCCTTGTGCTCGCAGCGTCTGCGCCGCGGCAGATGCGGCTCCGTCAGGCGCCATGCGGCGACAGGCATGCCGGAATAGATGTCCTGCGGCACATCCAGCGATGAGAAATGGATTTTCCCGCAGTAATCGGCGGCTTCGCCGGTAAACTGTCCACGCTTCAGACCGATGAAGGAAATCGTGCAGGAGGCATGCACGGCACAGCCCAGTACCGACCCGGTATCGGCGTGCAGACCGGAGGGAATGTCCAGGGCGACCACCGGCCTGTCCAGCCCGTTGATGGTTTCGATGGCCTGGGCATAGATGCCGGTGACCGGCCTGTCCAGCCCCGTCCCCAGCAGGGCATCGACGATGAGTTCCGCTTTACACGCCATACCTCGCTCATAGGGGATGATTTCACCACCGATCTGCTGATAGTTGTGCATGGCCAGGCGTGCATCTCCGTGCAGTTTTTCCGCCGGCAAAACCGCATAGACGGTCACCAGCATGCCCGATTCCAGGGCCAGCCGCGCGACGATATAGCCGTCTCCGGCATTGTTTCCGGCGCCACAGAAAACAGCCAGGGAATCTGCTTCCGGCCAGTGCTGCTGCAGCTTCTGAAAAGCCGCGAGACCAGCCCGGCTCATCAACTGGAAACCCGGGATGCCGC
>JANEMG010000271.1 GCA_024511045.1 Gammaproteobacteria bacterium
TAAGAGACAGGTATTTACCTTGCATCAATCCTGCTCATCATACAACGCCCTGACGAACTGGTAGATCTGCCGCGCCGATTTCGGTGGCTTGCCGGCTTTGGCTTCCCGGGCGGCATTGCGCAGCAGCTGCCTGAGCTGCTGGCTGTCGGCTTCCGGGAACTGGCCGAGCAGCTCGGTCAATGCCTGGTCGCCTTCGGCCAGCAGACGCTCGCGCCAGCGCTCTATGTGGTGATGCCGGCGGGCGGACTGGGCGTCCTGGCTCTTGATGCCGGCCAGCTTGACCTTGACCGGTTCGGCATCCATTTCCCGCAGCAAGCCGCCGATAAATTTCAACTGCCTTTTCCTGGCGCCTTTGGGCTGCATTGCGGAGGCCTCCAATACCGCAGCATAAATCCGCTCCGGCAGCCCCATTCCCTGCAGCTGCGTTTTCGACAGTTTCGCCAGTTCCGCCGCCAGGTCCTGCAGCGCGGCGCTGTCCCTCTTCAGCTGGGACTTGCTGACCCATTCCTGCTCCTGGTCCATCGCTTCTTCTTCGATCATCGGTATCCCGTCAGGTCAGCATGATCAGCATAATCACGAACAGCACCACGGCTGCCAGCGGCAGCAGCAGGCCGGGCCAGTCTTTTTCCGCCTGCCTGCTGCGCTCCAGGGTTGCCTTGATGCCCGGCCGGAACCAGAAAAGCAACAGCAGCACCATCACGCCCAGCAGCAGGCTTTCCCAGGTCGATAACGTTCCCATACTCACTCCAATATATAATTTTCCATGGCTACTTTACCATACCTGCTGCGGCCTTTTTGACAACCGCCCAAACAGCCGCCTTCTGCTGAAGATTCATCGCCGCATAGGCCGGACTGGTGGATGGCAAGCGTTGATAATGCAGATAATTAAACTTTTCGGACAGCTCCGGCAATACCCGTTGCCAGTACACCTTCTCCGCCGTTCCTCCATTGAAGAATACCCGGTCAATCAGGGGATGCCGGGCAAAGAACCCGGCAAAATCATTGATTTCGATGCTCGCCATATCGATGGCGGCATCCATACTGCCGGGTCTGCGGCAATACTTCAACACGTCCCAGACGGCGATGCCCTGCGCCATCAGAATCTTTTTGCGCTGTTCATAGGTCAGTTCCGGACCCGCGCCAAACAACAGCCCCATGATCGGCCAGAAGGCATTGCGGGGATGGCCATAGTATTGCTGCTTCAGCAGTGAGGCTTCGCTGGGCATGGAACCCAGCACCAGCACCCTGGCATCGTCGGCAGCAATGGGGGCAAAGCCCTGTATGATGGTCATGATGGAGTCAGTGATCGATGCATCGACCTGTCAGTTTAACCGCTTGCCGACTTATTGTACGAACGAAAACGGAAACTTTTAAGCAGGACATAACAGAACGGCAGTTAAGCAGGACATAACAGAACGGCAGTAAAATTTTCCTGACGTTGCCTGCATAGCTTTGAGATAATGCCCTGCCATTCATTCTCACCCGATAAATATTCACCATGTGGTTTAAAAATCTCGCACTGTTCCGCTTTACCGAACCCTTTCAGATCGATGCCGCGGAACTGGAACAAAAACTCGATGCGATGCGCTTCCGTCCCTGCGGCAGTCACGAGAAATTCAGCTTCGGCTGGACCCCGCCGCTGGGTCAATCGGCACAACAGCTGGTCCATGCCGCGAACGGCTTCCTGATGATCTGCGCCAACAAGGAGGAAAAGGTCCTGCCGGCCGCGGTAGTCAATGAATTGCTGCAGGAACGCATCCAGGAGGCCGAAACCCAGCAGGCACGCAGGCTGCCCAAAAAAGAGCGGGATGCGCTCAAGGACGAGCTCCTGTTCGAACTGCTGCCCAGAGCCTTTTCCTTTTCCCGGCAGACCTATGCCTATATCGACCCCAAGGGCGGCTGGCTGATCGTCGATGCCGCGAGCAGCAAAAAAGCCGAAGACCTGGCCAGCCTGCTGCGCAAGTACCTCGGTTCCCTGCCGGTCACACCACCGCTGACCAGGCAGCGCCCGGTCGACGTGATGACCGACTGGCTGAACACAGGACAGGCGCCAAAGGACATCAGCATAGAAAACGAATGCGAACTGCGCTCTCCGGAAGAGGATGGCGGCCTGATCCGCTGCAAACGGCAGGACCTCTCGGCCCCGGAAATCAAGAATCATCTGGATACCGGCAAACAGGTCATTAAACTGGCGGTCAGCTGGGCGGACCGGCTGTCGTTTATTGTCGATGAAAACCTGGCCATCAAGCGCTTGGCCTTCCTGGATCTGATCCAGGACCAGCTGGCGGGTATTGAAACCGACGATCGTGCCGAACAATTCGATGCGGAATTTTCCATCATGTCCCTGGAACTTGCCAACTTCCTGCCGCGTCTACTGGAATTGTTCGGAGGAGAAAACAAATCTTGATCCATCTACAACGCATCCTGACCCTGTTGAGCCTGTTGCTGGCTTTTCCGGCTGCCGTATTGGCAACCACCTACTCGCTGCCGGAAAACCCCAATGACAGTGTGATCGGCGAATTCGACAGCGGCATCCTGACCACCAACGCGAAAAAGGACGACACCCTGCTGGATGTGGCTCGCCGCTTCGATATCGGCCAGAATGAAATCCTGCTGCTCAACCCCAACGTCGACCGCTGGCTGCCCGGTGAAGGCACGCCGGTCAACCTGCCCAACCAGAGAATTCTCCCCGATGCGCCAAGAAAGGGGCTGGTGCTCAATCTGCCCGAATACCGCCTTTATTATTATCCTCCGGCAAAAAGAGGCCAGCCGAAAACGGTAATCACCCACCCCATCAGCATCGGCCGCCTGGACTGGAATACGCCGCTGGGCAAAACCAGGATTGTCGACAAGACCCGAAACCCGGTGTGGCGCCCCCCCGCCTCCATCAAGGCTGAACACGCCGAAAAAGGAGAGATTCTGCCCGATGTCTTTCCGGCCGGTCCGGATAACCCGCTGGGGCTGTATGCGCTGCGCCTGGGAATACCAGGCTATCTGATTCACAGCACCAACAAGCCCTACGGCGTCGGCATGCGCGTCAGTCACGGCTGCATCCGCATGTACCCGGAGGACATCGAGAAGCTGTTCCCGATGATTCCCGTCGGCACGCCGGTGCATATCGTCAATCAGCCCATCAAGGTCGGCTGGCTGGACAATACCCTGTACATCGAGGTCCATCCGAAACTGGAAGAGCAGAACGGTAAAAGTGAAGATTATGAGAGTCTGCTGGAAGAGGCCTTGAATCTGATCGAGCAGGCCAACAACGGACAACTGCCGGTTCTCGATGGTGCGGCGCTACGGGATGCGCTGGAGAAGCAGAACGGCGTTCCTGCGGCGATTTTCCGACGCCCGTCGGAACTGTCCGCGATGAACCTGAATTGAACCCTTGCCGGACACTGCCTTTTGCCCAAGCCGCAAATGAAAACAGGCCGCCGACCAAGTCAGCTCTGACTGGTCGGCGGCCTGTGCGACAGGCAAAAAAATGCCGTCTATTTCATCATGGATTTTTTAAACATATTGTCCAGCTTGCGGTTCGTCTCCTGGGCGTAACGCGCTGAACGATTTGCCGCATCCTCGGCCGCAGCCGCCCTGGAAGCCGCATCGGCGGCTGCTCTCTGCGCTTTCGCGGCATCGGAGGAGGCTTGTGAAATCTGGCCTTTCAGCGAATCGATCTGCGATTGCAGATCCTTGACATCCGAGCTCGTTGCACATCCGGTAGCGAGACCCGCCACCATGACCAGTGCTGAAACCTTGATTATTTTGGCTCTTCAGTGATATCTGTGGGTAAAAAAGCCCCTTTTTAGCCATTGAACTGCGGACTCCGTGTGGACAGCCCGTGGATTTCATCCCGCCATCCCTGGCGGGGTGAACGTGTGGAAA
>JANEMG010000272.1 GCA_024511045.1 Gammaproteobacteria bacterium
ATGGATAACCATGGCGTTATGCTTCCTCCAGGTTTTGCGTGAGCCAGTCGTTCAATATCTGGCGGGTTCGGAACAAAGGATAGCTCCTTTTTGGAATATAATCACATGGTACCCGACAAACTTTAGATTTCAAGAAATTATTGACCACTTCCAGATCCTCCTGGCGCAAGCTGCTGGCAGCCTGCTTCAATGCCAGGCCGTTGAGGATGTAATCGTAGCGGGTTTGTGAATATTTGGTTTTTGCATCGAAAAGATTGCGTGTCGCCGCCAGCACATCGACCATGGTCCGGGTGCCGACTTCGAAGCCGGCTTCGGTCGCTTTCAGGGAGCTTTTTCCGGAAACCACCGCCGCTTTCAAGGCCTTCACCCGGCTGATGCTGGAAATGACGCCGCGGTAGGCGTCTTTCACTTGTCGATTGACCGAGCGTTTCGTGGCAATCAGCTGGTCCTGGGCCTGGTTGTATTGATACTGCGCCTGGCGGGTGCGGGAATTGACCGCGCCGCCTTCGAACAGCGGCACATTCAATTGCAGGCCGATGCTTTGTCGGTTGCCGCGCAGGCCGAAGGTCGCGGTATTGTCGGTCAATCCGTAGGAGCCGACCACGTCCAGGGTCGGGTAATGCCCGCTGCGCTGCAGTTCGATGGTTTTCTTGATGACTTCCGTACCATTGATTGCCGCGATAACATTCAGGTTGTTGAGGATGGCGTTCTTGCTCCATTCCTCGATATCGGTGGGTTGCGGCTCGGTCAGCGGCAGCTGCTCGCCCAGGCTGGCCAACTCGGCTGTATTGGTGGCGCCGATGATCTCCCTGAGCCGCTCCTTGGCATTGTCCACCTCGTTTTCCGCGGCGATCACATTGGAAATGGCCTGGTCGAATCCGGCCTGCGCCTCGTAGACGTCGGTAATGGCAATCAGGCCGACCTTGAAGCGCTGCTGGGCCTGTTCCAGTTGCCGGCCAATGGATTTCTTTTCGGCTTTTCTGAACTCGACATTGTCCAGGGCGGACAGGACGTCGAAGTAGGCCTTGGCAGTCCTGAACATCAGGTTCTGCACCTCGGCCTGATATTGGGCCTCGGCCTGGGCTATCTGGTTGTCGGTCTGGCTGAGCTGCACCCAGTGTTCATAGTGAAAAACCGGCTGGACCAGGTTCAGGGAAAACTGGTTGTTGAAAAAATTCTGTGTTCCACTACCCGAGACGATGGCGCTGGCGCCAAAGCCTTTTTCGTTGCTCAGCCAGTTCTTGCTGGTGCTCAGGCTGCCGGTCACAGTCGGCAGCATTTGCGCGATGCTCTGATCCTTGCTTTCGCCGACGGCCTGCCGGTTGGCGTAGGCCGCTTTCAGCGTGGGGTCGTTTTCCAGAGCCAGGGAATAGATTTCCATGAGATCCTGGGCTGCCTGCACGGAGATCCACGGACAGATCAGCAGACAAAAAACGATGATTCTTTTTCTTGGCATAGAAAGCATCCTTAACTGTAACGATGGAATGAATAATGGGCTTGTCTGAGGCGTGTCGGCCGGGCCCGTTGGCAACGACTAAACAGCCGGAATTATATGTTATTGCAGTTGGAAATGATACCATTAAAAGGCCCGACCAAACGGGGGCAGGTACTCAACGCATTGTCCGTACCGGACGCAAACGGAATTTGTCCGCTGCCTTGGCCAAAACAGGAAAATTTTTGGATGTCAGGTTTTTTTGCCACGATCAACCGCCTCAAGTATATTCGCCGCTGGGGATTGAAAAGGAATTCCTTTGCCGAAAACGTCAAGGAACATTCCTTCGATGTCTGCATCATCGCGCATCTGCTTTGCGTGATCAGAAATCGCTACTATGCGGGAGATATCGACCCCGGTGAAGTGGTGCTCGCCGCGCTGTACCATGATGCCCATGAAAGCGTCACCGGCGATCTGCCGACGCCGATCAAGAAATTCAACAATGCCATCCATCGAACCTACAAAGACATCGAATCCGTCGCCTCCAACGCTCTGATCGATGCGCTGCCCGAGCCTTTGAGAGAAGATTTTGCAGACTATGTCACAGAGTCCTGCGCAGAGCAGATCACCGAACTGGTGAAGGCGGCGGACACGATCAGCGCCTATGTGAAATGCGTCGAGGAAATCCAGGCCGGCAACCAGGAATTCAGGGATGCCATGCAGGAAGTGGAAAAGCGCCTGAACAGCATCGACCTGCCCGAGGTCGATTATTTCCGGGAATATTTTCTGCCGGCGGTGCATCTGTCGGTGGATCAGTTGTTCGTTCCGGAATGACGCAAAAGTGGGTTTCGACCAGGACAATGGCGGTCGGCACATCCTCGTTCCGGATTGTCGGGTACTGTCTTATCGACTGAGTGTGTTTTGTCGATAGTTTTTTTTTAGCATGCGTGTTAGAGTCGATTCCTGATTTGCGGGAATTCAATGCCGGTATTTCCTGGCCGGCTTTCAGGATTGTCGATAACATGATTGCGGCGTTGGCAGGCGGTAGTAAAAAAATTTACAGCCGGTCCTGCGGACCGGACGCGTGTTTCCTGCGTGGTGTTCCGGGTCATGTTCCTGATATTTTTTTAAAAAAATCTATGATTCATTGCTATGAAAGATAATTATGATATTGTCGTAGTGGGTGGCGGAATGGTTGGCGCGGCTTTGGCGTGTGCTTTGGGCAATAGCGGACTGAGCGTTGCGGTCATTGAAAAAGTCATGCCGGAACCCTTTTCCCCGGATCAGCCGCATGATTTGCGGGTTTCCGCCTTGAGCATCGCCTCGCAGAATATTCTCCAGTCGGTGGGTGCATGGCAGGGGATCGTCGATCGGCGTGCCTGCCCCTACCGACGTATGCGGGTCTGGGAAAGCCAGGGCGAGACGGAATTCTGCAGTGATGACATCGGCCGTTCGGAACTGGGCTTCATCGTCGAAAACCGGGTCACACAACTGGCTTTGCTGGAGAGACTGAAAGATTTCAGCAATATCGATCTGTTGTGTCCTGTCGGGATCAGTGAAATAGAATATATCCCGGGGAATTCACGGCTGCAGTTGGACAACGGTGCGAGTATCAAGGCAAGGCTGCTGGTGGCAGCGGATGGCGGCCAGTCAAGGGTCAGGCAGACAGTGGGAATTGGCGTGACCAGCTGGGATTATGAACAGCATGCCCTGGTCATCTACATAGAGACGGAATACGGACAACAGGACATTACCTGGCAGCATTTCGTACCCAGCGGGCCGCAGGCATTTCTGCCGTTGACCGGCAACCATGGCTCCATTGTCTGGTACAATTCGCCGGACGAAGTACGGCGCCTGAAAAAATTGTCGCCTGCGGCATTGTGCGTGGAATTGATGCAGGCATTCCCCGATTGCCTTGGAGAAGTCAAGCGCGTCATCGCGACGGCCAGTTTTCCTTTGAAGCGTCAGCATGCCCAGCATTATGTCAAGGCCGGCGTAGCGTTGGCGGGTGATGCCGCGCATATGATCAATCCGCTGGCAGGGCAGGGGGTCAATATCGGCTTGCTGGATGCCGCGGCACTGGCGCAGGTGATCATCGAAGCTTCGGAAAGGGCCGAGGACATCACCAGCCTGCGGGTTTTGAAGCGCTACGAAAGAATGCGCCGCAATGAAAACCTGAAAATGATGACCATCATGGATGTCTTCTACCGGGTTTTCAGCAATCGGGTCCTGCCATTGAAGCTGCTGCGCAACCTTGGCCTGGGGTTGGCCGAACGGTTGACACCGGCAAAAAACAAGATCATGCGTTATGCCATGGGGCTGGAAGGCAATTTGCCCAAGCTGGCACGTGGTGAGCGGATCAGTTAGTTAGCATCTATAAACACCCATCCATGGGATGTTTATAGAAATAAAACAGCAAATGCGATTTGCTGTTTTCTTCAC
>JANEMG010000273.1 GCA_024511045.1 Gammaproteobacteria bacterium
ATGGATCCACCATAGAAATACGTAAGAAATACGTAATTATTGAGAATCATTCGCATCCACAGGGTGCGCAGCATTCAACCAGCCAAAATCAATTTTTAGTTTTGCATATGGCTCTTTGGCTTTGACTTTTCTATAGCACTTTGGAACTACATCGATGGTTTTTTCAGACAAAAAGTTACCTGATTATCCACAAGCTTCAGCCATTACCCAAAGTGAAAAACAGCGATCAAGTAATAACTGTCATCCTGTGCTCATCAATATAAATCAGGTGTTGCATTGATGTCGGTAAGACCAATAAAGTGTCATTTCGACGGCAGGAGAAATCCTGGGCACCATGACAGTGTGCTAATGCTCAAGATCCCTCTTTATGCAGCACCTGCTTGCAATGGGCGGATAGAAAAACCGCCATTTCGTTGTGTTTTTCAGGTCCAGTAAACTCTGGCCATCAATAGCAGTACAGGTGCTGCATTAACGTCGGGATGACAAGAATTACAGGGTTTCAGCAAAGCTGAGAGTCATACGTAATCAGGAAAAGTTATGAATCGGAACAGGATTTTTGCCGATGTGTTCGGCAGATAGCGGATTTTCCTGTGAAACCAGTCACAGTTTCAGTGCCTGGCGTTTGTAGATAAAACCCCATAGACAAGACTTGTGTTATGTGCAACTTTCCCTGCTGGTATTCCCATGGAAACATTTTGCCCTTACAAGCTATTGATTCACGCCAGAGAAAAGAGTCTGTTCAATGCTGTTTTCCGGCATTATCGAAAACCAGACGCCGTCGTTCTCGAGGAAAAGCAGCAATTATTGCTGGATCTTCTGCCAGAGAACATTGGTGCAACGCTGTTGCTGGATCTGTCGCTCTATGGTGATGCAGTCGATCATCCTTTCATTGAAACCATCCTGAGAAAGGCCTTTCAGCAAAGAATCATTTTCATTACCGATCAGGATGACATGCCCGGTCTTTACAGCCTGTTCGAAAAAGGGGCCCGCGGCTTTCTGCCATCGGATATTTCCAGTGATCTCTTGATCAAGGCCATTCAAGCTGTTGAAAATGGGGAATTCTGGATGGGACGGAAGCTTACCGGTTACGTGATGAGCAAACTTATCCAGGAGAAAGCTGGCAGGGAAGAAGGATTGCGGGGGCAAACCTTGCAGCAATGCCTGACAAGCCGCGAATCCGAGGTTGCCCAGTGTATCGCTCAGGGAAAATGCGACAAACTCATTGCCCGTGATCTGAACATATCAACCTATACCGTGAAAAATCATCTACGCAACATCTTCAACAAACTGCAGATATCCGACCGCTTTCAATTGGCGCTTATCTACCATGGAATCAAGCTGTAGCATTTTGTACTGCCATGGTTCTGATATGACGGCCGGTTCGACAGATTTGCCTATTTATCGGGTTTTCTGGGTCCTGACGCAACGCGTGGAAACCAGAGGATGTGGCGGGGGAAATTACAGGCCGGTGCCGGTGTAGTAAACGACATTGTCGGCGAAGAATTTCACATCGATTTTTTTTTCGCCGTCAACCCACTGGCAGCTTTTCGCATTGAGCACGATATCGCACTTGTTGGGTTCGCCAAGCAGCGCGACGATTTTTTCGTATTCCATGCCGACTTCCAGTTTCTTGAAATTCTCCGAATTGACTTTGCTGCAGGCCGACAGGGTCAGCAGCAGCAACGTCAGCAGTAGAGATTTGATTGTAGTTTTCATGGCTTTGCCTTTGCTTGGTTATGTGTTTGCAGTCATTTCCATCGGTACAGCCTGCAAAAGACATTAACAGGGTGTTGAAAAACATCGTTTTTCAACACCCTGTGTGCGGTACAGGGATGTGCCGGCATTTTCAATGATCTTAAATCATTGAAAATGCAAGGAAGCCGGAAATCGTATTTTCGGCTTTCGCGGTTGAAAAAGGCCAGGGATGGCTTTTTCAACAGCCTGTTAAGTGTCATAACAAAAATAAGTGCCGCATAAGTCCCCGTCATTTATAGACGAAAATTAATGCCGGTCCTGATTATAATCCTCAACATTGCTAACACCGTATAATTCCTGTCATCCCGACGTTAATGCAGCACCTGTACTGCTATTGATGGCCAGAGTTTACTGTACCTGAAAAAACAAACGAATTGGCGGTTTTTCTATCCGCCCATTGCAAGCAGGTGCTGCATAAAGAGGGATCTTGATATTCACGGGCCGTACCGGGACGTCGAGAATTCCGCCCATGACTCAGTCCGTTTTTTGCGCCTTTTCCAGCAGGCGGCGGCCATATTCCCATAATGCCTGCAACAGCTCTGGGGCGATCGCCTGTTGCTGCTGCAATTCCTGCAGGCGCTTTTCATAGTCCTCGATGACGATGCTGGCGCCGGCCTTGGGATCGCTCAGGCGCCGCAGGCAGAAATCCTGCCAGCGCTGCCGTTCATCACCTTGCAGGGTTTCGGGATAGTTGCGCCCACGGTAGCGGAACAACATCTCCGGTATGCGCGGGTCCCGGACCTCGATGTGCAGTGCAGCCAGTTTCTCGACCGGCGTTTCCCGGATGCGCTGCAGAACCGCCCTGTCGGCATCGCTGAAAAAGCCGCCGCTGTACAGCATCAGATCGGGGTCATGGGTTTCCGGAAATTCGGCTGCGCTGAACACTTCGGTCAATTTGCCGACCAGATTTCTCCGCGCCTTAATTTTCTCCAGGTTGCCCTGCCAGATGCCGGGATCGATCTGCAGTCGCTCCGCATCCTGCGGCCGCAGTACGGCCATGGGTGCAAGCACCGGACACTTGTTGACATGCACGATTTTCAGCGGGATTCTCGGCGTGTCTTCAGGGAGGTCTTCGCTGCGGGTATACAGGCGTTCCCTTATCCGTTCCGCCGACAGATCGAGCAATGGCTCGGGATCGACGGACAAATCGTAGACGACGATGCCATTGGCATTTTCCGGGTGCTGGCAAAGGGCGACGACCACGGCGATGCAGCCTTTCGAGGAAAGATACATGCCGGAGACATGCAGCACCGGCCGCATGCTTCCCAGCTGCAGCAGTTCCAGGGTCTTGGCCTTGAGGCGGTGACTGAAAATGAAAGCGTACAGTTTCGGTTGCGCCTTCCTTAGCAACCGGGCGAAGGCGATCGTGGCATGCACGTCGGACAGCGCGTCGTGGGCTTCGGCATGTCTGATGCCGTTGGCGGCGGTCAGCTCCTCCAGCCGAAAGCTGGGTCTGCCCTCCTCGTTGTTCGGCCACTGTATGCCTTCTGGGCGCAACGCCCTGGCCGCGCGAGTCAGATCAATCAGGTCCCAACGGGAGTTGCCGTTCTGCCATTCCCGTGCATAGGGATCGAAGAAATTGCGGTACAGCAGATTACGCGTCACTTCATCGTCGAAGCGGATATTGTTGTAGCCCACGGTACAGGTCTGGGGACGCGCCAGTTGGCGATGGATCAGGTCGATGAATCCGGCTTCATAGATGCCCTTCTGTTCCGCTTCCTGGGGCGTGATACCGGTAACCACGCAGGCGTCGGGCTGCGGCAGATAGTCCGCGGCAGGCCGGCAATAGATGACCAGCGGTTCGCCGATGACATTCAGGTCATAATCGGTGCGAACGCCGGCAAACTGCGCGGCCCGGCCCCTGCGGGGATCGGTGCCGAAAGTTTCGTAATCATGCCAGTATAGCGTTTGCGCCATGGTTCAAAGGGATCTGTCATAACGACATGAAACAACTGCAGGGGGCGACCTTCCCTGGATCGTTCGCTTGACTGCGGCAGCCATGACAGCAAAATGAATGGTCGTCAATGCGGCAGATGTAGCATGTGCCGGGGCGCGAAGCGCATTTTTGCGGTGCTCGATGCGCTTCCTGGCGTCAGCACATCCTATGCTGGCTGTCTCT
>JANEMG010000274.1 GCA_024511045.1 Gammaproteobacteria bacterium
GCATAGCGGATGTCCGAGCGCAGCAGCTTCTTGATTTCAATCATGGCGACAGCTTACAACTCGCTTCCAGGCAGCGGAAATTGACAATCAAACGAAACCGGCCAATGCGGGATGCAGCAGCTCCACCTCATCGATGCCGATGCCCGGGCTGCTGGGAGAATAGACATGATACCCCGCCAGTACCGTCGGCGGCAGGTATCCGACAATCGCCTCGAGGTCGGCCAGACGCAGGCCCTGCCGGACCAGAAAGACGATATAGGTATGCCGCAGGGCATCGGCATCGTAGTGTTCCGGGTCGGTCAGACCGGCATCGACAGCCGCGCACAGCAGCATGGCCGCCAGATCGCCGCTTGCCACAGGCTGTCCCAGATTCCAGGCAGGACATGGCGAGGCCTCCCGGAGCAGGCGCAACGACACGGCATGCATCGGAATGCTGCGCAGCCTGCTGCTGCCGACCGTAATCCGCGCCGTGGCAAAATCGATCTGCTCGCTTTGCAGCGCCGCCGCTTCATCCAGCGTCAGACCATTGCACAGCATCGCGATCAGCTGTTTGCCCTGGATATTGGCCGCACTGAACAACCTGCCGAGATCAATGGAGGATATTTCCTGAAGGGATGGGCTTTCCAGTGCTGTGGGAGTATATTGCTGCTGCAGCGCCTGGACATGCTGCCGCCCCCCCAGCATTTCCCCGGGGGGATTCTGATACATGTGGATGCCGGTCAGATTGACGGACGTCTGCGGCTGTTCCCTGCGGGTCAGATAGTCCACCACCCAAACCCAGAACAGACTGAACAGTACTGCCCCGGCCACGGCGATGATTGCATCCCGGGTATAGTCCGGGGCGAACGGCCGTTCCGGCAGAAAAGCGCGTTCCACCACCTTGACCTGCGGATACTTGACCGCATCCCTGGTTTCGATCTGCACCAGCCTTTCCTGCGTCAGGCGGCTGAGTTCCTCCAGCCCTTCCAGTTCCTTCAACAGTGCTTCATGCTCGGCAAAGCGTGAACTGAATTCCGCCGCCTGCTGCTTGTGTTCATCCAGCTGTTTGCGGATTGCCCGGACGGTCTGCTTGGCGGCAGCGTAATCCTGCTGCGCCTCGGCGGCCACGATGCGCTGACCACGGCTACGTTTTTTGCGGATTTCCGCTTCCAGTTCCTGGATCTGTTCGGGGATGACTTTCAATGCCGGCTGTTTGGCCAGATAGTCACGCGTATAGCGCCGATCGAATTCCGCCAGTTTTTCCCGCAGCTGCTGCAGCCGCAGCTCCAGAAGCTGCATGCTTCGCTTGTCCTGATCCGGAACGACCGGCTGACCCATGGCAATGGCCTGCCTGACGGCATCCAGGTGCGCCTTGGCCTTGACCTCCTCTTCCTGCGCCTTGTTGAGCGAAGCGTTCAGTCCCTTCAGGCGGGCCAGGACTTCGTTTTCGTCACGTCCCAGAGAAGTGATGTCATAAATCCTGCGAAAGCCTTCCAGCTCGCTGCGCTTGATTGTTATCTTGCTGTTCAGGTCCTGCAATTCCCTGCGCAGGGAAAGAATCGTCGTGCCGGTGTTCTGCTCCACCTGCTTCGCCCGGGCATCCAGATAGACATCGATCCAGGTATTGATGAGCAGCGGCAGAATGTACGGGTCCTGACCCTCCGCACTGAGTTCGACCAGATTCGTCCCGGCCACCGGCTGCACACCGAGCATGCGGCGCAGGTCGGCAAGGCTCAACCGGGACTTCAGGGTGACACTTGGCACGTCACTCAAACGCTGCAGCGTAGCATCCAGGCGCAGCAAGGTTTCCGCCAGTATCTCCGGGCCGGTGAGGACGTGCTGCTGGATGACCACATGCTGCACATCCGCCTCGCCGCTGTGCTGGTCGATGGCCGTCGGAGTGACCGTCAGCAGGGTCGCGGTACTGCGGTATTGTGCCGGACGATGGTAGACATAGCTGAGGCCGAGGCCGGCGCTGCAGAGGAAAACGACACTGAAAATGATGAACCGGCGCGACCGATACCAGGGTCTGCGGTCAACCCCGGCAGGCAAGATATCGTCTGCGGGGGGGGAAGATTTCTAGGGGCGGAATTTGCTTTACCATCGATATAGGCTGTTGCAGCAGACCACAACATACACAGAGTCAACCGGCTGTCCATGGGCCCGGAAAATGACAACGGAAGCGTTGGGTAAATTAGCCATTGTACATCTGCCGAGCGACTTTTGCGATACTCCCTGAGCAAGAAGCATCCCGCTCAATTGCTGGAAAAATAAATATCCCCGTAATAGGCCGTTGCCTGACCTCCGGCATTGTCGGTATCGGTCATCAGGGCCACGGCATCGATAAAATGGAAATCTTTCCCATAGCGCTTCTGCAGATCCTCCCGGACATTGCGCTTTTCCCGTCGCCAGGCGGCGACAGGGTCCTGTGCCGAGCGCAGCACAATCATCACGGCGTTGCGGCCGGCAAAGGCATTTTCCCAGACCGCACCCTTTTCACTGCCACCGGACCAGACATAATTGATCGCCCGGGTTCGCCAGAAAGCCCAGCCGCCACTGACGATGACATAGACTCTGGCCGCATAGTCATCACCCGTCTTTTGCTGTTCCGGCAATGGCCCCAGACGATTTTCGATGCGCCACTGCCAATTCAGAAAAGGTGTCACGCGCAAATCGATGCGCTGTTTTTTTACCAACCCCGAGGCGCCTTGCCGGCTGATGGCCTGCAGGACTTTCCTGCCATCCAGTTCAACGAGCCGATAGCGGGTTTCACCGTGGAATTTCTTCACCTCCCAGCCGCTCAGGTCCCCGCGTGAAAAATTGCCGATCAGGACCGGGAATTCTTCTGCAGCCCCTGCATCAGCACACAATAAAACCAGAATCAGCAGAAAATGCCTGCAGTGAAAATCATTCATGGCTCAGCTGGCTGAGCAATCGTTTCACCAGCACCGGCACCAGCGCCAACACACCCAGCAGACTCAGGGTCAGCAGCATTTCCGTCGACAGCAGGTTTTCAGGGTTTTCGATTTGCCCCAGTGACTGTCCCAGGTTGGCAAAGACAAAACTTCCCGGGATGATGCCGATGGCGGTGGCAAGCATGTAAGTATTGCTGGAGATATTGGTGAAAGCGGGTACCAGATTGACCAGCCAGAAGGGAAACAGCGGCACCAGACGCAGAAACAGCAGATAATTGAAGGCATCGTCATGAAACCCTTCCTGGATTTTTTTTGCCCTCGGGGTGTTCAGCCAACGCTCCCGGACCCAGTCGGCAAAAAAATAACGCACCAGCCAGAACAGCAGTGTGGCGCCAATGGTCGCGGAAACGACGATCAGCAGCGTCCCCATCCAGCGGCCAAACAAAAATCCCAGCATCAGGGAAAGCATCACCATGCCGGGCAGGCCCAGCGCCGCGGCAATGATATAGACGATGCCGCCGCTGAAATACAGCAGCCAGTAATGCTGCTCGACGTACTGGAGCAGGGTGGTTTTTGCTGCTGCAGATTGTCCGGATCCAGCCACTGCTGCACGTCGAACAGATTGAATGCCGCAATCATGGCGCCGGTTGCCAGCAGCAACAGCATCCTGCCATGAGGAATTTGCATGACCTTTTTTTGATCGCTGTTCATCATGTTGGCCACCTTCTTCTCGTGATGGATAGAGTCCGCAGCTTATCATGACTGACCGGCCAATATATACCCGCCCGGGAGCATTTCGGTCTTGCGCCAAGCAGCACAGCAAGCGCGCCGGACAGGATCGCCGCCACTGCCGCCAGCCTGGTATTGCCGGCGTTTTTTTCAGGACTGGTTTATCGGGACTGAAGTTTCCCAATTTTTTGGAGCAATGAATATTAGAGCCAACTAATATGGCGGATAAATTAGTGC
>JANEMG010000488.1 GCA_024511045.1 Gammaproteobacteria bacterium
GCATTGCCGAATACTTTCGCAACCAGGGCATGAATGTGCTGCTGATGGACTCCCTGACCCGCTTCGCCCAGGCGCACCGGGAAATTGCACTGGCCATCAACGAACCACCCGCCACCAAGGGCTATCCACCCTCGGTATTTGCCAAACTGCCGCATCTGGTGGAGCGGGCCGGCAATGCCGATGAAGGCGGCGGTTCCATCACGGCATTTTATACCGTACTGACCGAAGGGGATGATCAAAACGATCCCATCGCCGATTCTGCTCGCGGGGTACTGGACGGCCATATCGTGCTGTCGAGGGAACTGGCTGAATCCGGTCATTTTCCGGCCATCGATATTGAAGCGTCCATCAGCCGGGTGATGCCGGATATCGCGGCAGCCAGACATTTGCACCTGGCGCGTGAACTGCGCCGCCTGTATTCACTCTACCAGCAGAACCGGGATCTGGTCAGCGTTGGCGTCTACCAGCCGGGATCGGATCCACGCATCGATCAAGCCATCGCCAGGAATCCTGCAATTCGTGAATTTTTGCAACAGGATATGCATGAACCGGTTTCCCAGGAGAGAAGTTTGACAGAATTGGAAGCCTTGCTGCAGGAGCAGTGATTTCCTCGAAACAGGTTGCCGCAAGCAGCATGAAATCCCGCCTTGGCCGGTTCGTTCGGTAGAAATCCTGAGCGCCATGGCAACGTGCTAGATCCCTCCTTGTCCAGCACCTGTTTTCCTTTTAGAGGAACACTTGTTTTTACCTGGATTTGGAAAATGAGGAGGATTGAACTTCTCTATAGGCAATTCAAAACAGGTGCTGCGCTGGCGTCGGAATGACAAGAATCACAGGGTTTCAGAAAAGCTGAGAGTCATGCGTAATCCGGTGGGGTTTAAAGTGAAAACACGGTACATTATATGATGAATGGAATACCAACGACCTGTAGAGCGAAGCAATATTTTTCTCGCCGCAATATTGCCGCAGCTCTTCGCAAGCCGCCGGCAATGCCCACATGAGCAGCGTAAAGAAGTCGCAGCGCCTGCAGGTGGTCGTCGAGCTGCGGGAGCAGCAGGAAAAGCAGGCGCTGCAAATTCTGGGCGAATGCCAGCGCAGGCATCTGGAGATGCAGAGCCAGCTGGATAATTTGCACAAATATCGCAACGACTACCAACAGCAATATCAGCAGATGACCAGGTCCGGTGTGAATATCCAGCAGCTGCTGGATTTCAGGGCATTCATCGACAAGCTGGATCAGGCTGTACTGAGCCAGCAGCAGGCCTTGCAGGCTGCGGCGGTGGAATTGGAGGAAAAGCGCCTGAAGTGGCAAGCTGCACATCGCCAGACGCTCGGCATGCAGAAAATACATGCTGCGGCATTGCAGGAGGAACAACAGCGCATACTGAAGCGTGAACAGCGGGAAACGGACGAGCACGCCCTGCGCGGCGGAAAAAACAGTGGCATGGAAAATGCTTGAAGCAGGGAAAGACATACTGGAGGAATGAACATGAATTTTCAAGGCTTGGGAGTTTTGTCCCTGTTGACAGGTGGCCAGGGATTGACCAATGCAGCACAATCGGTGCCATCGGTTTTTTCCGGAAAGGCCGGACTGGAGGGCTTCAGTGAGGCGTTACCAAGCGTGTCGCTACCTCGTGATAGATTTTGGGACATCCAAGTCTCCAAAATCGACTCGCCAACGCGACAACCATTATTGCCCCGGCCGTCCTGCGTCCGTGCCGCTTCGCCACACCTT
>JANEMG010000022.1 GCA_024511045.1 Gammaproteobacteria bacterium
GTATAAGAGACAGTTTCAATACTGCGACCAAGCCTTCCAGACCCAGTTCGTAATAATCTGTCGTTGTGTGCTCGATAATTTTTTTGTCATGTACAGAGACTGGGCAGGAACAATGAATTTGCCCGAAGCAATCGGCGTTACTTGTCCGAACAGGGCATTCTGGCCCTGAACCTGGTTTCCAGCCCCGGTTCTGGCAAGACGGAACTGCTGGTGAAAACCATCGAACTGCTCCGGCAGGAACTGCCGATAGCCGTCATCGAAGGGGATCAGCAGACCGCCAACGATGCGGAGCGCATTCGTGCGGCCGGCGTCAAGGCCATGCAGGTCAACACCGGCAAGGGTTGTCACCTGGATGCGCACATGGTCGGTCATGCTCTTCAGGATCTGCAGCCGGAGCAGGGTTCAATGCTGTTCATCGAGAATGTCGGCAACCTGGTCTGTCCGGCGGCCTTCGATCTGGGTGAGGCGCACAAGGTTGCGATATTGTCGGTCACCGAAGGCGAGGACAAGCCGGTCAAGTACCCGGACATGTTCATCGCTTCCGAGCTGATGATCGTCAACAAAATCGACTTGCTGCCCTATCTCGATTTCGATGTCGGGCAGTGCATCGCCTATGCCCGGCAGGTCAATCCCGGCATCAAGGTGCTGCAGTTGTCTGCGAAGACTGGTGCAGGCATGGCGGCCTGGCTGCAATGGCTGAAGGCATCCAGACAGTTGGCCGTGCTCGGCAGTCCTGTTGCAGAGTCCCTGGCGCAGGAGACAGTCTGATGTGCCTGGCTTTGCCGGCCAGGGTGTTGTCCGTCGATGCCGCAAAGGACACCGCTACGGTGGCCATCGAACAGGTCAAAGTCGATGTTTCCCTGGCCTTGCTGGATAATATTCAGGTGGATGATTATGTGCTGGTACATGTTGGCTATGCCTTGCAGAAAATCAGCGAAGAGGAAGCCAGGAAGACGCTGGAGCTGTTTGCCGCTGCGGGTTCGACTGAGAACATGCTTTGAAATATATCGATGAATTTCGGCAGCATGATCTGGCCGGGAAGCTGGCGGCGGACATTGCCCGGGAAGCGGAGCATGCCCGACAGTATCGGCTCATGGAATTTTGCGGCGGTCACACCCATGCCATTTTTCGCTACGGCGTTCAAGACCTGCTGCCGGAAAATGTCCGCTTCATTCATGGGCCAGGCTGCCCGGTCTGCGTTTTGCCGACGCAGCGGCTGGATCAGGCGATCGATCTCGCGGAGCGACCGGAGGTCATCTTGTGCACCTATGCCGATATGCTGCGCGTGCCCGCCAGCGGTCGCCGCAGCCTGCTCAAGGTCAAGGCGGCGGGTGCCGATGTACGCCATGGTGTATTCCACACGGGACGCCCTGAAAATCGCCCGGGACAACCCGCAGCGGGAAGTGGTTTTTTTGCCATCGGCTTCGAAACCACGACGCCGCCGACGGCGGTGGCGCTGCTCCAGGCAAGCCAGGAGGACTTGCAGAATTTTTCCGTGTTCTGCAATCATGTCCTGACGCCGGTGGCCATGCGCGCCATTCTGGAAGCACCTGAACCGGTGGCCATCGACGGCTTTCTCGGGCCATCCCATGTCAGCACCATCATCGGCAGCAGGCCCTATGAACAGTTTGTCGAACAGTACCGGAAGCCCGTGGTCATTGCCGGCTTCGAGCCGCTGGATGTGATGCAGTCCGCGTTGATGTTGATCCGCCTGCTCAATGACAATCGTCAGGAAGTGGAGAACGAATATACCCGGGCCGTGACCCGGGAAGGCAATGCCAAGGCGCAGGCGCTGGTGGCAGAGGTTTTCCAGTTGCGCAGCGTTTTCGCCTGGCGCGGACTAGGCGATGTCGCCGAAAGCGCCCTGCAGATCCGCCCGGCATTCGCCCGCTTCGATGCCGAACGACGCTTTTCCCTGCCGCACAGGGAAGCAGCCGATGTCAAGGGCTGCGAATGTCCGGCTGTGCTGCGCGGTGCCAAACAGCCGGTCGACTGCAAGCTGTTTGGCACGGTCTGCACGCCGGAGAATCCCATGGGTTCCTGCATGGTTTCCTCGGAGGGAGCGTGCGCCGCCTACTGGTCCTATGGCCGGCTGCGTCAGCCGGTATCCGGACGGCGACGGAAAAGCGCTGTCATTGCATGAGCGGTGCCGCAAAAAAAACCTCGACTGCCGGCGGTTTTCTCCAGGGAAAAGTGGACATGACCCATGGCAGCGGCGGCCGGGCCATGGCGCAGTTGATCGACAATCTGTTCATCGAACGTTTCGACAACGAATTTCTGCGTCAGGGCAACGATCAGGCCTGCCTTGCGGTGCCAGCCGGGCGCCTGGTCATGAGCACCGACGGGCATGTCATCGATCCGCTGTTTTTTCCTGGAGGGGATATCGGCTCGCTGGCGGTGCACGGTACCATCAATGATGTGGTCATGTCGGGAGCGACACCTCTGTACCTTTCCGCCGGCTTCATTCTCGAACAGGGACTGGCGCTGGCCGATCTGGAAAAAATCGTCAGCAGCATGGCCGATGCGGCCAGACAATGCGGCACGCCGATCGTGACCGGGGACACCAAGGTGGTGGAAAAGGGCAGCGGCGACGGGGTTTTCATCACCACGACAGGCATCGGCGTACTGCCGGAAGATATCCATATCTCCGGAGACCGGGCACGGCCCGGCGATGCCATACTGCTCAGCGGCAGCATCGGTGATCACGGTATCGCCATCATGTCCAGCCGCGAGAATCTGGAATTCGAAACCAGCATCGTCTCCGATTCCGCGGCGCTGCATACGCTGGTTGCGGAAATGGTGGCAGCGGTGCCCGCTCCCGCTATTCATTGCCTGCGCGACCCGACCCGCGGCGGTCTGGCGACCACCCTGAACGAACTGGCCAGGCAGTCCGATGTGAGCATGTCCCTATGGGAATCGGAAATTCCCGTCAAGGCGTCGGTCAGAGCCGCCTGTGAGCTGCTGGGTCTGGATCCCCTGTATGTCGCCAATGAGGGCAAACTGGTATGCATCTGTCACCCCGACCATGCGCAGACATTGCTGCAGGTCATGCAGAATCATGCATTGGGCATCGATGCGGCGATCATCGGCCAGGTCAATGACGATGCACATGGCTTCGTTCAGATGCAAACGGCATTCGGCGGCAGCCGCATCGTGGACTGGCTGGCAGGAGAGCAGCTGCCGAGAATCTGCTGAACAGGGTTGCTGCCGATGCCAGATGATCGCCGCAAAGGGGACGACAGGGATTCTGCCGCCAATGCCGGGCAAGCCTTGCAGGGTCATGCGATCAGGGTCAGGGGAATCGTGCAGGGCGTGGGATTTCGGCCTGCAGTCTGGCATCTGGCACAGCACCTGCAAATTGTCGGTGCCGTGTGGAACGATGCGCCGGGGTGATGATCCACGCCTGGGGCCAGGACGAGAAAATAGCCGAATTGATCGAGAGGCTGAACGACGCACCGCCACCCCTGGCACGCATCGACGGCATCCAGTGTATGCGGCTGGAAGCGAGTGTCAGCCGCATGCCGGAGGATTTTCGAATCCTGTCCAGCCAGACCGGCAGCATACAAACGGCAGTTGCAGCGGATGCCGCCACCTGTCCGGCATGCCTGCATGAAGTCATGGACCGCAACGACCGCTGCTATCGCTATCCCTTCAGCAACTGCACCCATTGCGGCCCACGCTTGTCGATCATCCGTGCGGTACCCTACGACCGCGCCAATACCAGTATGGCCTGCTTCCAGATGTGCCCGGCCTGTGAGCAGGAATATGGCGATCCCGGCAATCGCCGTTTTCATGCCCAGCCCAATGCCTGTTCCGACTGTGGTCCAACCTTATCCCTGGTCGACAGCCAGGGAGCCGGTGCTGCCCTGAAGCCGGATGATGTGGATGCCATAGCCGCCGCTGCGAGGTTGCTCGCCGAGGGGGCTGTTGTTGCCATCAAGGGCATTGGCGGTTTTCATCTTGCCTGCAATGCCGGCAACGAACAGGCCGTTGCCCGTCTGCGCCAGCGCAAGCACCGCTATGACAAACCCTTTGCGGTCATGGTCCAGGACATGAGCATGCTGCGCCAATATGCCCTTGCCGACGACCAGGAACAACGCTTGCTGGAAAGCAGGGCCGCGCCGATCGTCATTCTCAAGGCCCAGGGGAAACACCTGGCCAGCGGCATCGCCCCACACGATCCCAATCTGGGAATGCTGCTGCCCTATACACCGCTGCACCATTGTCTGCTGCAGGATATCCAGGAACCCATCGTCCTGACCTCGGGGAATCGGTCGGACGAACCGCAATACATCGACAATGACCGGGCTTTGCAGCGGCTTGCCGGGATAGCCGATTTCTGGTTGATGCATGACCGGGACATCGTCAACCGGCTGGACGATTCGGTGCTGCGGGTCATGGATGGTAAACCGCGCATGATCCGGCGTGCCAGGGGCTATGCGCCGGAAGCCATTGTCCTGGACGGTGATTTTGCAAGTGCGGAACCGGTCCTGGCCATGGGGGCGGAATTGAAGAACACTTTCTGCCTGTTGGCCAGGGGTGAGGCAATCGTTTCCCAACATATGGGAGACCTGGAAAACCCGCAGGTACAAAGCGATTACCGCAGCACTCTCGCCCGTTATCGAAAGCTGTTCGACAGGGACCCTGCGCACATTGTCGTGGACCTGCACCCGGATTATCTTTCCACGCAGCTGGGACAACAGCTGGCAGCCGAGGGCAATCTGACCCTGCACCAGGTCCAGCATCATCATGCCCATATCGCTGCCTGCATGGCGGAGCACGGCCTGCCTCTTGACACAGAGCCAGTACTGGGGCTGGCCTTCGACGGC
Source organism: Gammaproteobacteria bacterium (assembly GCA_024511045.1). Classification (GTDB taxonomy): domain Bacteria; phylum Pseudomonadota; class Gammaproteobacteria; order Methylococcales; family Methylomonadaceae; genus JANEMG01. The sequence continues at coordinate 4,830 of JANEMG010000022.1, forward strand.
CTCGGCTATGCACAGGGCGGAGCTTTTTGGGGGGGAATTTCTGTATTGCGACTATCGGCAATTCACCCGCCTGGCCAGTCTGCAGGAAATGCCCATGCCAGGCGGACATCAGGCGATGCGGGAACCCTGGCGCAATACCTATGCACATCTGGCCCGTTGTTTCGATTGGCAGCAATGCCGCCGCCGCTTTGCAGACCTGGACATCGTGCAGTTCTTGAACGCCAAGCCGCTGAAAACACTGGATGCGATGCTGGCCGGAAAGATCAACTCTCCTTTCACTTCTTCCTGCGGGCGCAGCTTCGATGCCTTTGCCGCGGCACTGGGCCTTTGCCGCGACCGCACCAGCTACGAAGGCCAGGCGGCGATAGCCCTGGAAGCACTGGCGGCACCGGTCTATCACCAGCAGCAGGCAGCCTATCCCGTGGCTATGCGTAAAGGCGCTCAACTATGGCGGTTGTACTGGCGACCCTTCTGGGAGGCATTGCTGGCGGATTTACAGGCGGGGGTCGACAAGCCGCTGATCGCGGCACGCATACACCGCGGCGTGGCCAACGCCGTGGTGGCCATGGCCGTCAAGCTGAGCCAGCGTACCGGCTGCAGAACCGTGATTCTGTCGGGCGGCGTTTTTCAAAATGCCTTGCTGCTGGAGCAGGTCAGTGTTTCGTTGCGCCGTCGGGAATTTACGGTGCTGTCTCCAGAGCAGCTGCCGGCCAATGACGGCGGCCTTTCCCTGGGGCAGGCCGTGGTCGCAGCGGCAAGGTCGCTGCTCCGCTGACAGCGCAAGTATTGTCAAAAACCACCGAGATTTTCCACCGGGAAAGCCAGTTCGCTGGTGTTTTTGATGCGCTTCAGCGTGGCGTCCAGGATGTTGATGTCATTGTCGAAGGAGCCATGGGAAAGGTCGATGACATCGTTGTTCAGGGAAGTGAGCACCTTGGCATCGGCTTTGCTGTACACATAGCGGTTGACCCTGCCTTGTTCGAAGTCCAGCCATTTCCTGATTTCCCGCAGCTGCACCATGTTGAATTTGCCGTCCTCGGTCTGGGCATGCGCCGTATCCCAGGCCGCCGCCATGCCCAGTAAGGGCATTTTATGAATGTCTTCCAGGGCCCGGCTGACCAGGTAGAGCAATGACTTGCCGTAGATATTGGCGACACTGTCGGCCAGTTCGCGTTCGTCATCCATGAAGTGTATGTGCAGATTCTGTTTGTCGAGAATACCCTTTTTATGGGCATTTCCATAGTGCCGGTTGGCGAATTCCATGGTACAGGCAGGAGCGTAGAGGGTCGCGGAACTGACCGGCAGTTCGCGCTTGACCAGTTCATCCAGCCAGTGGCCGAGCAATATGGCGCCTGCCGAATGGCCGATCAGATGGATATCCAGCGCATGGTTCTTGCTGAGGTCATGCAATGCCTTGGACAGGATGACCATGCCGCCGGGGCGGACTCTGCCCTGCTGGGGATAGCCCCGCACCGCGCGGTCACTGGCAAACTGGGCATTCTCCTTCATTTCCGTCCAGACACCTCTTACCACGATGCGCCGGGTGAATTTTTCGATGCCCCGGTCGATGGCATCCCGCATCCAGTCCCAGATGCCCTGCGCGCGCATGCTGGCAGGATCGAGCCCCGCCTGGGCGAAGTCTCCCTTGACGTAGTCGGCGATCTGGTTGCCGATGCTTTCCAGCAGACCTGTCTTCCAGGTGATGAACAGGGGATAGATGCCATTGGCCTTGAAGTAGGGAGCCATGATGCGGATGCGGTCGATGGAATCCTGCTCGTTGTTCAGGCCGCCATGGGCATAGATGACGATCCTGCGATTTTCCCGGCTCCTGGCCAGCCATTGTTCGATGTGGTCATGACAGATGCTTCTGGCCGAGTCATCGGGGCTGGTGGCGCTGACCAGGGTGATGCGGGGTCGTCCGTCATTGGCGATGACCAGCGTGTGCTGGTAGGCAGTCTGTTCATCCCAGGGTCGCTTCCGGATGCCGGTAGGGATAGCGCAGCGCCTTCTGGATGGTACTGGCGCTGGGCTGGTTTTCCTCGGTGGCGACGGATTGTAGCGAATGACTGGAAAAGGTCACTGGCGAGGTCTTGTTGATGGGCGCGCCGCGCACCGCCACCTAGGCATCGGTGGCATGTTTCACCCAGTCGGCGTAGGTCAGCACGGCAAAGCCATGGAAACCCCATTTCTCACCCCAGGAATTCTGCACGATGAAGCCGTCCACCGTGTAGCCGACGATGGCGAAGGCGTGTCCGCCGATTTTTTTGGGGCTCTGTTTGATCGACGGCAGCTTTTTTTCCGTTTTCAGCCACCAGCCTTCATGCACGCTGCAGGAACAATAGATAGCCCCAACATCGAGTATAGCCGCCTGCATGTCGATCACGGAGTTTTTGTTGATCCGGTAATAGACGCCCAAAGGCTGGCGTGTGGCTTCCTCGGGCCATTTGCCGTCCAGTGCGATGTCGTTGCTGGCGGAATAGGGCCAGGATTTTTCCGTGCAAACGCCGTGACGGTGCCAGCCTTTCATCGCCCCACGGCAGCTGGATCCCTGATAATCTTCACCTTCCCACTCGTCATAGAGCCGGGCCATGTTGTAGAGCATCCTGGGGCTGACGCGTTGCGCCCTGATATCGGCTGGGGCCGTGAAATCGTCTTGCTCAATGGCGATGGCATTCCGCCAGATCAGGTAATTGATGACCGCTGCCAGGCCGAAGCCGGTGCAGGCGCCTTCCTTGCCCTGATTCAGGATCATTCCCACCTGCGTATAGGCTGGCAGCAGCTGGTCGATGTGTCTCTCGGAAGGCCAACGCGGGGGCAGGGAACGCAAAGGCGGCTGGTATTCCCGGTCCCTGAGGTCCAGGCTGTCGGGACGCGCATCGAGCACGCGGTTCTTATAGGTAGCTGTTGGCATGGCGCGTCTCTTGTGGGTTGGTCAGTCTTGACGTTAGATGTACGGGAAAAGTTTGCTGCTTGTCAAGAGAAGATCGCCCGAATTCGAACAGCCAGCGGAAGTTGTCGCGACTGTTGCCAGCAATGCTGCCTGTGCTACCATGCCATGTATACAATGTCACCAGGAGACGGCTATGAGGGTGGAAAAAATACCGGCGCATGAACAGGATTTCGACCGGTCCGGAATAGATTCTGACGGCAAGCGGCATATGCTGATCAGAAAATCTATCGAGATCTTTGCCGAGGATGCCTTCATGCATTATGTCGAGGCCAGGCCGGAAAATGCTGATGAGTCCTATTTCTATCGGACCCGCTACGAAAAAAAACAGATCGTTCTGCATTATACGATTGGCTATCTGAAGGGTGATATCGCGACGCTGAGCAAACACCGTTATCATGTATCGGTACCCTTTGTCATCGGCAGAAACGGCAGCATCTATAATCTGTTTCCCTCCTATTACTGGTCCTATCATCTGGGCAGAGGCGCCATTGGCGGCAATGCCGCGCAGAGTAAAAAGACCATTGCCATCGAATTGTCCAATATCGGCCCCTTGCTCAGGGAAGGCAATGATCTGGTCACCATTTATGGTGATGTCTATTGCACGCTGGACCAGGAACGATACTATTGGCGGCAGTCCTTCAGGGGATATGACTATTTCGCGACTTTCACCGAAGCGCAATACCAGGCCTTGATCGTGCTGCTGCGTTATCTGACGGCAAGGTATGAAATACCCCGGGAAACTTTTGCCGGAAGACAGCCGCTATGCTGTCAGTCGGGATGTGCCGTCATTTGCCGGGATTGTCAGCCATGTCAATTATCGGACGACAGGAAAAACGGATATCGGACCGGCGTTCGATTGGCAGCGGATAGCCGATGGCCTCCTGGAACAGCACTAAATTCCGTATTCAGAGGCTGCCCGGTTGAAAATGATCCCGGTGAGAACCGGGGTTCATTTCAAGTAACTATCGGCCGAATCACTGTTGCCCAGGCTGTCTTTCCAGGAGATGGTGATCTTGTCGCCCGCCTCACCGCCCTCGATCAAGAAAGCGAAATAGGGGTCCCTGGAAATCCCCGCTCCCATTTCTGTCATTACGACGATAGTGTCGTTGTGCCTGACGACGAGTTCCTGGATGTAATGGGCGGCGATCAGTTCGCCGCTTTGTTTGTTGCGATTGCGGCCGGTTTCCATGGCATGGGCGATCAGCGTTCTGATCTGGGTTTTGCCGTCTCTGCGTTTGGTGCGTATCTTGATACTGGACATTGCAATCAACCTCCACAGCCGCCAAGCGTGACTTTGACTTTTTTCCGGGTCTGGAAATAGCGGTCGCCGGCCTTGACGATGGCAATGACGTCACTGGTTTCCGCCATCTTCAGCCGTGCGGAGAAATAGGCCTCGGCTTTCGGCATCAAGGTGACGCTGGCTACCAGCGGCACCGGGTTCTTTGCCACGAAAATCCGGATATTCTCCACATCCTCGAGACTGCTTTGCACGGTAAAGGGAACCACCGCACCATCTTCCGCAATGCGTGGAATCCGGATGGAAATTTTTTTCGACGTGGTGATCTTGTTGTCGCCATAGATCAGCTGCAGCGTTTTTTTCAGGCTGGTTTCGGCAAAATGCGCCTTGGACCATGCCGCCGAAACGGCTTTCGGGGTCAACAGGCCACACGCGAGTGCGCTAAAGCCTGCGGTCAGGGCAAGTGTTTTCTTGATGAATTTTCGGCGGCTTTCAGACATAGGTTTCTCTGCTGAATTGCGGTACTTTCAATTATCCACTGCCATCACAGCGTCCACAGGTATTCCACGATGGCATCGATTTCCTGTTCGGTCAATATCCTGTTTTTGCCAAAGGGCGGCATGCTGGTCTGGTGATTATACCGGGTTGCATCCCAAATCCGGGCTTTCAAGGTTTCTTTATCGGCAAAGCGGCTGCTTATCCTGGTCAGTGGTGGACCGATGTTTCCGGGCATGTCACCTTCGGCTATGGCATGGCATGCCAGGCAGTTGCCTTTGCTGCGCTCGAATGCCAGCTGTCTGCCAAGTCCGGTATCGATCCGGTTGACGCTTGCATCGGGCAGGGACGCGCAGGCGGTTGACAGGACAGTTATGGCTGCGTACAGAATGAAATGATGAAAATAGTGGCATCGCATAGCTGTCATTGTAGGCAATATTGTAGTGAAGGAGTGATCAGTTGCCGGATTTTACCGGAATGTCGACGAATAGACGTCGATATTTCCTGGCCGCCTGTTCCGGGTCATGATCGAAAATGCCGCCGATCACGGCCAGAAGATCCGCACCGGCCTGCAGCAGAGAGCTCCCATTTTCCGGTAGTATACCGCCAATTGCCACTATCGGGACAGTCAGGCGCCGGCTGGCCTGCTGCAGAACCGACAGTTCTGCCGGCGCCGCCAGAGGTTTCGATGTGGAAGCAAAAAAACGGCCAAAAGCCACATACGCAGCCCCCCCCTGTTCGGCTTCGAGCGCTCTTGCCAGGGAGTTGTAGCAGGAGATGCCGATGATGGCCTCAGGCAGGGCCGCCCTGGCCTCTGCAAGCCTGCCGTCCTCCCTGCCCAGATGTACGCCATCCGCGCCGATGCGCCTGGCCAGTCCGATGTCGTCGTTGATGATCAGGGGCACCTGACGTTGCCGGCACAAATCGAGCAGGTACCGGGGCAGATCGTCAGAGACGGCGGATCTCTTGTCCCGATACTGGATGACCACGGCTCCACCCTGGATGGCGGCGTCAACATCGGACAAAATCTGAGCATTGGAACGGTTATCTGTGCGGGTGATGGCGTACAGGCCGCGTCTTGGAAAAATCATAATTCTTCGTCCATCCAGTACAGGCGGTTGGGTAGGTGTTGCCTCTGGCCAGGACGATACCCTGCCGCCAGTGAATTCCAGGTATATTCCTGGGCTTCCTGAATGGCATGGACAGGGTCTAGGCGCTGGGCGAGCAATGCCGCGATAGCTGCGGCCAGTGTGCAGCCGGAACCATGGTAGCTCTCCGGGAGTCTGTTCCAGGTGAAGGTTTCGATGCAGCGGCCTTGCTGGAACAGGCGGTTGCTGACCGACGCCGTGTTCTCATGCGTGCCGGTGATCAGCACATAGTCGCAGCCCGTTGTCGACAGTTCGGCCCCGCACTGTTCGAGGCTGTCGGCGTCAGGCGCCAGCTTTCTGGCTTCTTCGCTGTTTGGCGTTACAATAGTGCACAACGGCAGCAGCTGCAGGATGGCCTGGAGCAGGTCGCCATTGGCCAGACTGGCGCCACCGCCTGCCGCCAGTACCGGATCCAGAACGACGGGAATAGCCGGATGCCGGTGCAGAATCTCGGCAATGGCCTGTGCCGTTTCGGCATGGCCCAGCAAGCCAATCTTGATGCTGTCGACCGGCATGTCGTTCAAGATACGCTGCGCCTGGGCAAGGACATCTTCCGGCCGCTGCGGATTCAAGCGATAGACATTGCCGGTATCCTGTTCGGTCAATGCGGTGATGACGCAGCAGGGGTGGCAGCGATGGCTGAGCAGGGCTTCTATATCGGCCTGGATTCCAGCGCCGCCGCTGGGATCATGGCCGGAGAGGCAGAGTACCACGGGGCGTTTGCGATTCATGAAATTAAAACAACGGTTTGCATAGCGAAAGTAGCGATGACAATGTATCTTTGCATACCCTGCGGGTATCTCTATGACGAAGCCGGGCAGGGGAAAAAATGGCAGGAATTGTCAGAGGATTGGATCTGTCCCGAATGCGGCGGCAGTCGTGATCATTTTGTCGAATTCAGGCTGCAAGGCAAGCACAAGGAGACACAACCAAAAAACCTGATCTACGACCTGTGACCGGCAGTCATCCTCTGCTGCGTCCTTTTGCCGGTATTGGCAGGGTATTCAAACTTCAGCATTGTTTTACTTTTCCGTTGCAGAAGGGGAGTGGTTTATTCAAAGCCCGACCATCAAGTGCGCAGAGTATAGGAATATATTGCCGTACCTGTCAACGTCTGGCAAGGACAGTCAGCGGTAAATAACGCGTCAGGACTGGCGTTCCGACGTGCATCGGCAGTGCCGGTGAACAATGGCTGTCTTGCCAGGGTTTTATGGTTTACTTTTAACGGGATTGCACTAGTATTGGAATATTGCCCGGGTTTTGCTTCGCTGCAGGCTCTGCTGCCCCTTTTTTCAACAATCATCTGCAGGTCAGTAAAGAAAATTATCTTTCCATTATCGATCCATTGAACATTGCTGCACAGTAAAAAAATTTTCGCTGGCAGTTTGCCAGTCATCGCCACGGCATTACTCTATTATGTCGCCGGGCAACTGGCATTGCCTCTGGCGATACCGCCCAGTTACGCGGGAGCGATTTGGCCGTCTGCCGGTATCGCTCTGGGCGCGGTTCTGCTGTGGGGCAACAAGGTTTTGCCGGGTATCATTATTGCACAACTGTTGATCTGCCAGCAGACCTACGACAACAGCCTTTTTACAGCGTCTCCCGGCAGTTTTTTTCTGTTTGCAGGGATCGGCCTCAACAGCGCCTTGCGCAGCTGGCTGGGGGCTTTTCTGATCAACAGGCTGATAGGCTTTCCCAAGCCCCTGACGTCGGCTCCGGTGATTGCCGCGTTTCTGCTGCTGGGCGGCCTTTGCGCCACGTTGCCAGCGGCCCTGATCAGCACCGCGATCCTGCAGATGCTCGCTATCGTCGATGCCGAAACATTCTGGCTGTCATTCATGACCTGGTGGCTTGGCGATTGCATCGGCATCGTGATTTTTACCCCGCTTTTCTTGCTCGTCTTCGAGCGCCCAGGCAAACTGCTGAATTCACGCGGCCTGTGGGTGGGGCTGCCATTGCTTGCCACTTTGCTGTTGTCTGTGCTGGTCTGCTTCTATGCCCAGCAGCGTGAAAATGACCGCCTGCGTGAAGTCATTGCCGGCAATGCCGTGATGTATGGGGATGCCTTGCTGGATAAATTGCACTCTCAAAAAGAGTTTGCCAATGCCCTGAAAAGTTACATCGCCGCTGCCAATAAAATCACCCGCGAGGAATTCGCCACTTTCGTTTCCAGCTGGCTGACCGCACATCCCGAGGTGCGGCAAATTTCCTGGCTCGGTCTGCACGACCGTGGCAGGGGCAAGGTTAAGAACGATACCGAGGATGATGGCCAGGCTCTGTATGCTGTCCATGTAGTACCTGGAATAATGCAGCCCGATGCTGCAGGTCAGCAGTCCGCTTGGCGACAGGAATTGCTGAACGGCTGGAAAGCCTTGCAGGCTGCAGGCTATGGCATCGCGGCAGGGCGCGATAATGGTGCTGCAGCAGACGATTACCAGCTGTTTGTCCCCCTGTTGGCTGCTGGCCGACAGCCTGCCGCCGGGAACGGGTCGGCGCAGTTGCCAGGCGGCTTTATCGTGCTGGATGTGGACTTCGATGCCTTTGTTGGGGAAAGCCTGAAACAGTTCGATTTGACCACAGTGGCGCTGCAGTTGTCCGATGACAGCCCATCTGTGGAGACAAGAATTCTTTATCGCTCGGAAAACTTTCCGGAAATTTATGATCCGCTGCAGTTGTCGTTCCGCTATCCGCTGGCTGTTGTATCGGGCATCTGGACCTTGCAGGTCTCCCCGACCACGGAATTTCTGGGCCAGCAATATTCCTGGACAGTCTGGGGCGTGCTGCTGGCAGTGATGCTGTTCACGACGCTGCTGAGCATCGGTCTGCTGATTCTTGCCGGACAGGCCGAGCAGATCAGACGCAAAGTCGAACAACGTACCGCGGCGCTGCATCTGGCCAACAGTAAATTGCAGGAAAGCGAAACGCAATTCCGGGAG
>JANEMG010000489.1 GCA_024511045.1 Gammaproteobacteria bacterium
GAACCATTTTTGCCGGACACCACACCACGGCCGGCACCGCGGCCTGGGTGCTGATCGAACTGGCCCGGCGCCCGGAAATCCTGCAGTCGGTGGTCGACGAACTGGACGGTCTGTTCGGCGTCGACGGCGAGGTGACCTTTCAGTCACTGCGCGAGATACCGAAACTGGAAAACGTCATCAAGGAAGTGCTGCGCCTGCATCCGCCGCTGATCTTCCTGATCCGCAAGGTGATGCGCGATCTGCGCTTCAAGGATTACACCATCAAGGCCGGCAAATACGTCTGCACCTCGCCCAGGGTATCCCATCGCATCCCGGAAATATTCCCCGACCCGGAAAGGTTCGATCCCGACCGCTACACGCCCGAACGGCAGGAGGACAAGACCCCCTTCAGCTGGATCGCCTTTGGCGGCGGACGGCACAAATGCACCGGCAACGCCTTTGCCATGCTGCAGTTGAAGGCGATCTTCAGCATCCTGCTGCGCCGCTATCATTTCGAACTGGTATCTCCTCAGGAATCCTACCAGGACGACTTCACGAAAATGGTGGTGCAGCCCCAGGAACCCTGCAGGGTCCGCTATCGGAAACGGCATGTCGAAGCCAGGGAATCGAAGCGGGAGGCCGCTGTTGCGACGCAGCAGGAACAGCCAACCGCTGAGCAGCCGGTTTCAGGTTTCCAGGTGGAAGTGGATTACGACCTGTGCCAGGGCCATGCCACCTGCATGACGGAGGCGCCGGAAATCTTCCAGGTCGATGATGACGGCAGGCTGACCGTGCTGCAGGACAATCCGCCCGATGAACTGCTGGAAAAAGCCCTGCAGGCGGAGAAATACTGCCCCACCAAGGCCATCAGAATCGTTCGTAAATAGAACTGCTCACCCATAGTAAAAGAGGCCCCTATGGGTGTTCTGTGGAAGAAGTGTCTATGGCAGGGATGCCAAAGTCAAGCCTGCAGGGATGTATTCACGGCGTCTTCCGGAACAGACTACCCATAGGAACCCGAGTAGTTACCGTAAATAAATGTTCAGTCGGTACGGCCCGTTGCCTGCCCCGAAGCGCTGACCCCGAAACAATGTGAGAGACAGATGCCTGAATTTCCCCGTGAAGAACTGGAAGAAATGGTTGCCCGCTGGCTGGAGGCCAATAAAAAGGCCGAGCAGGAAGGCAACTGGGCCAAACACTTGGGACCCTTCTATACCGATGATGCCGAATACCGCTGGAACATGGGCCCCAACGAGGAGTTCGTTGCACGCGGCCGCCGGCAGATCGAGGAATGGGCCCTGGGCGTGCAGATGCAGGGCTTTGAAGACTGGAGCTATCCCTACGACAGGATGCTGATCGACGAAAAGCTGGGCGAGGTGGTCGGTTTCTGGCGGCAGGTCGCTCCGGCGCAGCGCGAAGACGGTAGCAGCTACCAAGTCCAAGGCGTTGGTGGATCCTGGTTCCGCTATGCCGGTAACTATCAGTGGTGCTGGCAGCGGGATTTCTTCGATCTGGGCAACGTCAAGGCGCTGCTGTTCGAACTGGCGGCGGATGGCAAGCTGGATCCGGCGGTAAAGAAGAAAATCAGCCAGCTGGCGAAGGGCCAGCTGCTGCCCGGGCATGAGCGGCTTGGGGAAGCACCCGGTCTCTGGAAAAAAGCCAGAGGTCTGCTGGCGATGGCGCGCATTGCCCTGCTTGGGAGGTGATGCGGCAGGGTAACTACTCACCCACAGTAAAATAAGCGCCTATGGGT
>JANEMG010000490.1 GCA_024511045.1 Gammaproteobacteria bacterium
TTCAAATTTTAATGATAATAATTGGAGGATATATGTTTCAGAGGTTCAGTCGGGCGGTTATCTTTTTAACGGGGCTGCTGCTCGTTCAGCCGGTTTATGCGCAATTGCCCGATTTCACCGAACTGGTCGAAAAAAATGGTCCGGCAGTTGTCAATATCAGCACCACGCAGAAAGCACGCGAACCGGAACCGCTGGCAGAACCACATCTCCCTGAAGGAACGCCCTTCGACGAGTTTTTCAAACATTTTTTTCAAGGGTCGGGTGGAGGGTTTGTGCCCCGCGAATCCAAGTCCCTGGGTTCTGGCTTCATCATTTCCAGCGACGGCTATGTTTTGACCAATCATCATGTGGTCAAGGATGCCGACGAAATCATCGTCAAACTGACCGACCGCCGTGAACTGGAGGCAAAATTGATCGGCTCCGATCCGCGTACCGATGTGGCGCTCTTGAAGGTCGAAGCCAGTGATCTGCCGGTGGCGAGAATAGGTTCTTCCAAAAAGCTGAAGGTCGGGGAGTGGGTGCTGGCGATCGGCACACCGTTTGGCTTCGATCATTCCGTCACCGCTGGGATCGTCAGCGCCAAGGGACGCAGCCTGCCCGGTGACAATTATGTGCCGTTCATTCAGACCGATGTGGCGATCAATCCCGGTAATTCAGGCGGCCCGCTGTTCAACATGGATGGTAAGGTGGTCGGCATGAATTCCCAGATCTACAGCCGTTCCGGTGGTTATATGGGATTGTCCTTCGCGATTCCCATGGAAGTGACGATGAATGTCGTGGAGCAGTTGAAAGCCCATGGCAAGGTGGCACGGGGCTGGCTGGGGGTACAGATCCAGGATGTCACCCGTGAACTGGCGGAATCCTTTGCCATGTCCAGGCCGCATGGCGCCCTGGTTTCCAGAGTGGTTCCGGACAGTCCGGCGGAGAAAGCGGGTCTGATGATCGGCGACATCATTGTTGAATTCAATGGCCAGGAAATAGAAACATCGGCGGAGCTTCCGCCCATCGTCGGCATGACGCCCATCGACGAACAGGCGCGGGTGAAGATTATCCGGCAGGGGGAAAAGAAAACCATAGTGGTTACCATAGGCCTGCTACCGGACCAGGAAGAATTGCAACTGGCATCCGGAAAATCAAAATTCAAGGTGGTGGAACGCATCGGCCTGATCGTTTCCGACCTGACCGCCGAACAGCGCGAGCAGTTTCAGGTAATCAAAGGCGGGGTACTGGTACAGAAAGTACAAAAAGGTTCTGCAAGAGAAGCCGGCATTCAACGCGGTGACGTTATTTTGCGAATACAGAACCATGTCATTCAGGATGCCGCTGATTTTGACCAGTTTGTAGAAAGCCTTGCTGCCGGCAGTTCTGTCGCCGTATTGATACAGCGCCGCGGCAGCCCAAGGTTTCTGGCAATCAAGATCGGCAAGTAGCCAGCCGATTACCCCCGGAAAGGTATCGCCAGGCACGAAGAGCCGTGCAGAAGATGTGCGCTCTCCATCACCTGCCGGCTAAGAGGGGCAGAGGCCTTGCATGGATAGCGGTAGTGACTTGCAGACAGAAAGAAGGGGCCAAACGGCCCCTTCTTTCTGCTTGCTTATCATCTATAAACATCCATCCATGGGATGTTTATAGAAATAAAGGTAAGCGCGATTTAAACCCCATCTAAAAAACCTGCCCGGAAACCTGCACACTATCCCCGATTGCAATGATCGGGAGTAAATGATGCAAAAT
>JANEMG010000275.1 GCA_024511045.1 Gammaproteobacteria bacterium
TGTGTATAAGAGACAGTTCTTAGTTCGTTGATTTGTAATTGACCGCTTTTCATGTTCGCAAAACAAAAATTGGTATTTAATTACATTTCAACGAACTACGTCAACTTTCTGTGCTTTTTGTCATGTACAGAGAAACTAGTGTATTTTATTCACCATCCCGTCCATGATTTGGAAACCCCATGTGACAGTCGCCGCGGTGATCGAGCGGCAAAACCGCTTTCTGCTGGTCGAAGAGGAAACCGATAGCGGCCTGGCTTTCAACCAGCCCGCCGGCCACCTGGAGGAAGGTGAAGATCTGATCGCAGCAGTCCGGCGCGAAGTCTTGGAAGAAACCGGCTGGCAGTTTGACCCCGCTGCCGTTGTCGCCATTCAACTTTGGCGCAGAAACCCTGGAGCCTCCAGTTTTTTGCGCATCTGTTTCGCCGGAAAATGTCATTCCCGGCAACCGGAACGCGAACTGGATGCCGGCATAATCGCCACCCATTGGCTCAGCCGGCAGGAGATTGCCAGCCTCGGCCGACGCTTGCGCAGCCCTCTGGTACTGAACAGTGTCGATGCCTATCTGCAGGGGGAAAAACATCCGCTGTCTTTGCTGAAATCCATGCTGGACCTTGACCATGCGTAAAAATGTCATCGTAGGCATTTCCGGCGGTGTCGATTCCTCGGTAACGGCATTAAAGCTTCTGGAACAGGGTTACAACGTCACCGGGCTGTTCATGAAGAATTGGGAGGAAGACGACGGCACCGAATACTGCACCGCCATGCAGGATCTGGCCGATGCCCGGCAGGTCTGCGGGAAACTGGGCATCGAACTGAAGACGGTCAATTTTGCGGCCGAATACTGGGACGAAGTGTTCGAGATTTTCCTTGCGGAATTCCGGGCCGGCAGAACACCCAATCCGGACATTCTGTGCAACAAACACATCAAATTCAAGGCCTTCCTCGATTATGCCCTGGACTTGGGCGCCGATGCCATCGCCACTGGCCACTATGCGAGAATCAGCGAGGAAAACGGTGAATTTTTTCTGCTCAAGGGAACCGATCCCAACAAGGAGCAAAGTTATTTCCTGTATACGCTCGGCCAGGAGCAGCTGTCGCGCACCCTGTTTCCCATCGGTCACATGGTCAAGACGGAAATCAGGGAACTGGCGGAAAAGGCCGGATTTGCCAATTATGCGAAAAAAGACAGCACCGGCATCTGCTTCATCGGCGAAAGGAAATTCAAAGCGTTCCTGCAGCGCTACCTGCCAACCCAGCCAGGCCCCATGCGCACCCCCGACGGCCGATACGTCGCCGAACACCACGGCCTGATGTATTACACGCTGGGCCAGCGCCAGGGACTGGGCATCGGCGGCGTACAGGGCGCTGCCGACGAGCCCTGGTACGTTCTGGACAAGGACCTGGAAAACAACGTGCTGATCGTCGGCCAGGGCCATGACCACCCGTTGCTGCTGCACGACATGCTGATTGCCGGCCAGTTGCACTGGGTCGACGGAAGACCATTGCAGGAGTCGCGCCATTGCCAGGCAAAAATACGCTACCGCCAGAAAGACCAGGCATGCCGTATCGAACCGCTGGAGAATGGTCAATGCCAGGTCATTTTCGAGCAGCCGCAGAGAGCGATCACGCCCGGACAATCGGTGGTTTTCTATGCCGGCGAAAAATGCCTCGGCGGGGGCATCATAGAGACCAGGGGCAATCGTTGAATAACGACCAATTGCCACGGCCAGCAGACCAGATTGCAACGACAAAAAATACTCTCGACCCAGACCTTCCAACAGCCAACCAAAACCGACAACACTATTTGCAACCAGGATCCAGACATGAGCAATTTTGCCCTCACCGCCATTTCCCCCATCGACGGCCGCTACGCCGGTAAAGTCGAAAAACTGCGCCCGATTTTCAGTGAATTTGGCCTGATACGTTATCGCACACGCGTGGAAATACGCTGGCTGCAGGCCCTGGCAGCACACCCCGCCATCCCGGAAGTGCCGCCTCTCAGCGAATCAGCCGAACAATTTCTGAACGGCATTGCAGATGACTTCTCCGAAGCCGATGCGCTGCGGGTCAAGGAAATCGAAAAAACCACCAATCATGATGTCAAGGCGATCGAATATTTTCTCAAGGAGAAAATCAGCGGCCACCGGGAACTGGATAAAATCAGTGAATTCATTCATTTTGCCTGTACCTCGGAAGACATCAACAACCTGTCCTATGCCCTGATGCTTAAGGAGGGCCGGGAGCTCATTCTGCTGCAGCTGACCGAATGCATCGATACCATCAAACAGATCGCCACGGCAACGGCAGCACAGCCGATGCTCTCCCGTACCCATGGCCAGTCGGCAACTCCGACCACCACCGGCAAGGAATTCGCCAACTTCGCGGCGCGCTTGCTGCGCCAGAAAGACCAGCTGGAAGCCGTGGAACTGCTGGGAAAAATCAATGGCGCGGTGGGTAATTACAATGCCCATGGGATCGCCTACCCGGAAGTGGACTGGCCTGCGTTCTCGAAGCATTTCGTCGAATCCCTGGGCCTGGCATGGAATGCCTATACCATTCAGATCGAGCCGCACGACTATATCGCCGAGTTTTTCCATGCACTGTCCCGTTTCAACACCATACTGCTGGATTTCGACCGTGATATCTGGGGCTACATTTCCCTGGGTTATTTCCAGCAGAAGACCGTGGCCGGTGAAGTGGGTTCATCGACGATGCCGCACAAGGTCAACCCCATCGACTTTGAAAATTCGGAAGGCAATCTGGGGCAGGCCAACGCGGTATTCTCCTTCCTTGCCAAAAAACTGCCGGTCTCCCGCTGGCAGCGCGACCTGACCGATTCCACGGTACTCAGGAATATCGGCGTCGGCATCGCCCATACCAGTATTGCCATACAGGCGACCCTGAAAGGCATGGCAAAATTGCAAATCAATCAGGAAGCCATCGAAGCCGACCTGGACAGCAACTGGGAAGTACTGGCGGAGCCGGTCCAGACCGTCATGCGCCGTTATGGCATCGAAAAACCCTACGAAAAACTGAAGGAATTGACGCGCGGACAACGCATCACGCAGGAACAGATGCATACCTTCATCGAGCAACTGGAAATTCCCGACGCCGCTAAGCAGACACTGCTGAAGCTCACACCCAGAACTTATATCGGCTATGCGGAAAAACTGGCCAATGCGCTTTGAGAAGACGTAACTACTCGGGCCTCTATGGGTAGTCTGTTCCGGAAGACACCGTGAATACATCCCTGTAGGCTTGACTTTGGCATCCCTGCCAAAGACACTTCCTCCACAGACCACCCATAGGGCCATTTTTTACTATGGGTGAGTAATTACGAGGAGACATTGAAAACTGCCCCCTCTCTCGCCGAAACAGGAGCAGGACCGTACTTTGGGAAAACGGTTCCTGATTGCCCAACTTCTCCGGCGGAAATACAAAATGCCTGGGGCAGCAATGCAAAGCCGGCAGCGTTTCAACACCCTTGCGGTTACCCGATTACCCACAAGCTTCAGCCATTTCCCAAAATGATAAACAGCGGCCAATCCATTTCGTGTCATGATTGCCATCCTGTGCTTATCAATACAAACAGGTATTGCACTGCTGTCGGGAAGAGCAATAAAGTGTCATTTCGACGCCAGGAAAATCCTGGACGCCAAAGCGACACCCAAGCCGCCAAGATCCCTCCTTGTGCAGCACCTGTTTTCCCTTGGATGTTTACATATTTACGCATTGATAAATTTATTCAACCCCCGATATACAATTCAAAACAGGTGCTGTACTGCCGTCGGGATGACAAGAATTATAGGGTTCCAGCAAAGCTGAGGACCATATGT
>JANEMG010000276.1 GCA_024511045.1 Gammaproteobacteria bacterium
CTGGGAACCAGTGAGTGAAGTCTGGTTGAACCCGGAGAAATCAGAGACAGAAGAACAGGAAGTTAGAGAGAAAGTAGCATAGAAAATAGGACAACTATCTTGACAATCGTCGGGAGCGCCTATCATAACAAATAGGCACCAGACACGCCCCTCCTTATCCCCTTGTTTTGGCGCCAGTTAGCCAAAAAATTCACTGGTTTTTCGAGTTTTGCATTTACCTCTCTAGTCTAAGCTTACCAATATATTTTATTGTTTGCGGTTTAAGACTGTGGTGAATTTTTGTAGAGGTGAGTGTTGTGCGCAATTTTACTAAAACGATAGCGGCTGTATCTTTACTGGCACCAGCTGGTGTTCATCCGTTAGGAATTGGCGATATTAAACTGCACTCCGCCCTTAACCAGAACCTGAATGCGGAAATAGCGCTATTCGTTTCCGGAAACGAGACTGCGGGAGATATTCAGGTCAAATTGGCGCCGCCGGAGAAATTCGATGAAGCGGGAATTCCATGGAACTATTTTCTTTCCAAAATTGAATTCAAGCCGATAGTCAAGGCGGATGGCTCCGTAGTCGTCGTTCTCACCTCCAATGAAGCCTTGACGGAGCCTTTTCTGGATTTTCTCATCGAAGTGAGTTGGCCGCAGGGCAATCTGTATCGGGAATTTACCGTACTGGTGGACCCGCCCGCGACCTACAGCCAGCCGGTGATTCCCGTTGCCACCCAGGCCGTTGCCTCGGAAACCACGCATCCACCGGCCACCTATGCCGAATTGACGCCACCAGCCAGTATTGCACAGGCAGATACGGGGACGGGCGCAATCAGCGAATATGGACCGACCGGCAGAAGGGACACGCTCTGGAAAATAGCCAATGCCGTCAAGCCGGCGGATGCCTCCGTCGAACAAATGATGATGGCCATCTATGAAGCAAATCCCAAGGCTTTCTATCAACCCAACGTCAATGCCTTGATGGCCGGCCAGACGCTGAAGATCCCGGAACGGGAGGCCGTTCTCAAGTTGTCCAGGAGACAGGCGAGAGCTGAATTCAACAAGCAGACCAAGGACTGGCGCGGTACCGTTGCAGCGGCGGCCGAGGCAGCCAAAAAGGCAGAGGAAGAGAGCACCCCGGTTGCAGAAACCAGTCAGTTGAAGCTGCTTGCACCGGTGGAATCTGAAGTCACCCAGACAATGGAAGTGACTCCGGGCGCCGAAACGGTGGAAAACGAGGCCGTTGCAGAAACGCCGGCCGAAACGGCGGTTGCAGAGCCTGAGACAGAAGACGCTGTTGCCGAGGATGTCGAAGAAGCGCCGGTAAAAGTGGACGTGGAAAACCAGCAGTTGCTGGCGCGTCTGGAAAAGCTGGAACAGCAACTGGAACAGATGCAAAAAATGCTGCTCTTGAAGGACGAGCAACTGGCTGCGTTGCAGGCTGGAAAATCTGCCGCGGCTTTGCCTGCTGGAGTGCAGCAGAAGTCCGATGCAGGTCAGAAAACTGCGGCTTCAACGGCAGGCGCTGAGACACCGGGACAAACAGCGGCCTTGGCAAGCAAACCAGTCCAGCCTGCCGAGCCGGTACAGGCCAAACCTGAACCGAAACCGGAGACAAAACCAGAACCGAAGCCCGAAGTACAACCGGTGGTTGCGGAAGCGACTGATTCCGGAATGAACCCCTATTATATGATTGCTGCCGGCATCGGTGCCGGCTTGATAGGGTTGTTTGGCTGGCTGCTGTGGCGGAAACGCAAGCTGGAGGAAGAGCAAAGTGCGGAAAGCATGTTCGCGGCATCCAGCCAGATTATCATGCCGACAACCGGGCAGGAATTGCCCAGCACCGATGACAGTACTTCCTATGATGTCGGCACCGTCGGAGAAAGTTCCTTTTTGAGTGAATTCACCCCCAGTGATTTCGATGCTTTCGAAACGGAGCAGAATGAAGTGGATCCGATTTCTGAAGCCGATGTCTATCTGGCTTACGGCCGCTATCAGCAGGCAGAGGAATTGATGCGCCAGGCGATTGCGGACCAGCCGGATCGCGATGAGTGTAAATTGAAATTATTGGAAATCTTCTATGCCAATGAGAACAAGGAAGCATTCGCCGCTTATGCCAATGATCTTGCCGAGGCCGGGAAAAAGGACGATGCTGAATTCTGGGCCAAGGTCGTGGAAATGGCCAGTGAAATCATTCCCGATTCACCCTTGCTGGGCGGATCGGCATCCGACAGCATTGCGACCTTCGAAGAAACGGGCGAAGCCAAGGAATCCAAGCTGGAAGTACCGGAGGTTCCTGCAGCATCGGTAACCGCGGAGGGAGAACTGGCTGTTGCCGAAAACGATGGCGTCAGCATCGATCTGACAGAACCGGCCGACGAAGAGAATGCCGGAGTCAGCGAGACAACCGGTTTGCAGATGGAGGATTTCTCCAGCATGGAATTTGACGAAGCGGCAGCAGGTGAACTGCAGGATGCTGCCGAAGCTCTGGAGGATAATTCACAGGATTTTGATCTGCATGGCCTGGAGGCCACCCCGGCAGAGGATGTGGAAGGTAATGAAACCGTCGCTGAGGCCAAGGAGGATGCGCAGAGTGTAGACTTTGACCTGAGCGCTTTCGATCTCGATGTCGAGGCAACAGCCGATGACGCCAATGAACAGATTGATGAATTCGAATTCAATTTGCCGGACGATGTGCTGGGCAAGGACGATCAGGGGGAAAATATAGAAAGTATGGACAGCTTCGATTTTGCGTCCGCAGAGGAAGACGATCAATCAGGGCTGGATGACTTCGATTTCAAATTCGATATCGATACCCCTGATATCGCCTTGCAGGATGAACAGGCAGGCGAAGAGGAATTACCGCTGGGACAGGTTTCCGATTTGACCGACATGGACGAACTGGAGACGAAAATCGATATGGCAAAGGCCTATATCGATATGGGTGATGCAGATGCCGCCAAGGATATTGCCGAGGAAGTTCTGGAAAAGGGCAATAACGATCAAAAGCAGGAAGCGCAGGAAATTATCGACAGACTGCATTGATCAGGCTGCTTTCTGCCGTTGCAGATAAATCTCCCGCTGATGCCGGCATCCCTGCCGGCATTTTTTTACATGACGATAAATTATTTGTTGCCAGCCTTGATATGCGTGAGGGCTTGCTGCATATGCTGCGTCGCCACATCGGCGTGCCCCATTTTGCCATGCTCGATGGCGGCATTGAGATGGGTGACCGCTTCGCCCATATGATTCGCATTGGCCAAATGCGCCTGTTGCGAGGCTTTGGCATGCTCCAGAGCGGCCTGTGCATGCTTGGTCAAGACGTCGGCATGCCCCATTTTTCCGTGTTGAGAGGCCAGTTGCGCGTGCTTGAGCGCTTCATCGGCATGCTCCTCAGCAAGGGTTATGCCGGTTCCCAGTGCGAATAGAAACGCAATCATCGCTAATGCTGTTGTCGTTTTTTTCATTGTCGGCTCTCCAGATTACAATCGAAGTTTGCAGCGATCATGCGCTCTCAGGGAGAAACGCAGTCGCTTCACTTGCAGTCTATGCCATGCCGTCTTCAGATGTCAATGGCTTTGTGGCGGGGGACTGACGGATAGTCCGTAGAGAATGAATGCAGGATTGGAACTGATTGAAGATTGCATGAAAATTGTGCAAAGCGCCGGCAAATTTCCCGATTGGGTTGTGGCGTGGCAGCGACTTCGGCCGCGATTCTCTCGCTGACCAGCAGCATCTCTGTTGTCTGCATTTCGAGGGCAAACCTGCCGGGCCGCTGCACAGCAAAAATATACTGTGCAGTAGCTCGGCAGGAGAGTCTGAAAAGTTTATGATCTTTTAATGGTTACT
>JANEMG010000277.1 GCA_024511045.1 Gammaproteobacteria bacterium
GATGTTTCTTAGTTCGTTGATTTGTAATTGATCGCTTTTCATGTTCGCAAAACAAAAAATGGTATTTAATTACATTTCAACGAACTACGTCAACTTTCTGTGCTTTTTGTCATGTACAGAGGAATGGCTCAATATTTTTGATCATACCGATCCGGTCGCCGAGGCGCTGCGGGCCTACCAGGACGCTCCCTGTCCGCCGCAAAACTATTCCTATAAAGCCTCACCCCTGCTGCTGTTAAGTCATATCCAGTATCTGGACTTCAAGGAGAACACGCCGGACTGTTTCGTCGATCGCCTGACAAACTGGATGTTCGGCAATGCCGGTTTCCAGAAGCCGACCCCGGAAGATCCGAACTGGGATCTGGATATGCGCTTCGCCAAGGGCTTTAAAATCCGGGCCGTGTGGTGGTCCATGATCACGGCAGTTTTGGCCCTTTTTCTTGGCTGGGTCTGGGGCGTACTGCTGAATGGTGCCGGTGGTATGCTGTGGCATGCCGGCATTGTGCTGCTCATTGGGGCGCTGCTGGTGACGGGTGCCGGGTGGTACCGTTTCTGGTTTGAAGGCAGGCACAGCAAAAAATTGCAGCCCTGAAATTGCCTTGCCATCCTTGAAAAAACCCTTTGTTGGTTGCGCAGTGCGCAGCAAGCGACATGGCAGACAGAAATCAATATTCCGAATTGACGATGAAAACGCTTTCCAGAAGGTTCTGCATCGCCCCAATGCTGGACTGGACCGACCGGCATTGTCGATATTTTCATCGCCTGCTGACCCGGCATGCGCTTCTTTATACGGAAATGGTAACCACCGGAGCCTTGCTGCATGGCGACCGGGAACGCTTCCTGCGCTTCGATCCTGCGGAACATCCTCTGGCATTGCAGCTGGGCGGCAGTGATCCCGTGGCTCTGGCCAGCTGTGCCGGAATGGCCGAGGATTTTGCCTACGATGAAGTCAATCTGAATGTCGGCTGTCCCAGCGACCGGGTGCAGAATGGCCGCTTCGGCGCCTGTCTGATGGCCGAGCCGGAACTGGTGGCCGAATGCGTGGCGGCGATGCAGGAAAGTGTCGCCATCCCTGTGACGGTGAAATGCCGCATCGGCATCGATGACCGGGATACTTTTCAGGACTTGCTGCATTTTGTTGCCATTGTTGCCGTGGCCGGCTGCAGAACATTCATCATCCATGCCCGGAAAGCCTGGCTGAGCGGCCTGTCGCCGAAGCAGAACCGGGAGATTCCGCCGCTGCGCTACGATACGGTATATGGCATCAAACGGGAGTTTCCGGAACTGGAGATCATCATCAACGGCGGCATCGTCAGTCTCGATCAGGCCCAAGAAATGCTGGAACGGGTGGATGGCGTAATGCTGGGGCGGGAAGCCTATCACAATCCCTATCTGCTGGCCGGGGTCGACAGCCGGTTTTTTGCGGCGGAGTACCCGGTAAAAACCCGCATCGAGGTCGTCGAGGCTTTTCTGCCCTATGTACAGCGGCAGTTGCAGGAAGGGGTGCGCCTGCACAGCATGACCCGGCATATCCTGGGGCTGTTTCATGGTGTACCCGGCGCCCGGGGCTGGCGGCGTTATCTCAGCGAACATGCCTGCAAACCGGATGCCGATACCCGGGTAATCACGACGGCGCTGCAATTCGTCGACACTGCAGCGGCGTAACCGGGTGTTTTCGTGCAGGGCCGGCATTTACCCAATTCAGCGCCTTGCATGTATAATGGCAGCCTCCTTTCACATTGAAAATAGAGTCCCATGCAAGAGCATTTCGCCAGAATTATCGAGGCTGTTGGAGAAGATCTGAATCGTGAAGGCTTGCGTGATACCCCGATGCGGGCAGCGCAGGCTTTCAAGTTCTTGAACAACGGTTATGAAAAAAACCTCGAGGAGGTCCTCAATGATGCGATCTTCAGCGCCGACACCGAAGATATGGTAATCGTCAAGGATATCGAGCTGTATTCCCTGTGCGAGCACCATTTATTGCCATTCATCGGCAAGTGCCATGTCGGCTACCTGCCCAGCGGCAAGGTGATCGGCCTGTCCAAGATTGCCCGCCTGGTGGATATGTATGCCAGACGTCTGCAGATCCAGGAAAGACTCACCCGGCAGATTGCCGATGCCATCGAAACGGCCATCGATGCCCGCGGGGTGGCCGTGGTGATCGAGGCGAAGCATCTGTGCATGATGATGCGCGGCGTGGAAAAACAGAATTCGGTGATGACCACGTCGGCCATGAAAGGCATTTTTCGCGATGAACTGAGCACGCGCTCGGAATTCCTGAATCTCCTGCGCCGTTGATTGCGAAACAGCGTGTCTTCCCCACAGAAAGTTGCCATCTTACTGGTCAATCTGGGCTCGCCCGGCGATCCGACAAAACCTGCGATCAGGCGCTTCCTGAGAGAATTCCTGGGAGATCCCCGCGTCGTCAATCTGCCGCGCTGGCTGTGGCTGATCATTCTCTATTTTCTGATATTGCCCTTCCGGCCAGGGAAATCGCTCAAAGCCTACCGCCAGATCTGGACTGAACAGGGTTCGCCGCTGACCTTTCTGACCCGTCGGCTGACCGGCAAACTGGCGGCTAAAATCCAGCAGGCCGACCTGGACGTTGAAAGCACCGTCAGCATGGCCATGCGCTATGGCCAGCCGGCCATGCACAGGGAATTGCGCCGTTTGCAGTCCCAGGGCATGGACAGGCTGGTCGTCCTGCCCCTCTATCCACAATACTCTTCGACCACCACAGCATCGGTATTCGATGTGCTCAGTACCACGCTGGCAGGCTGGCGGCATATTCCCGAGTTGCATTTCATCAGCGACTATCATGTGCAGCCCGGCTACATCCAGGGCATGGCGGCAGCCATCGAGGACAGCTGGCGACGGCAGGGCAGGGGGAAGTTGCTGCTGTTCTCCTTTCATGGCCTGCCGGAAAAGCTCACGCAACTGGGAGACCCCTATTCGGTGCAATGCCGGAACACGGCAGAGGCCATCGCCGCTGAACTGAATCTTCAGGCTGATCAGTGGCGCTGCGTCTATCAATCCCGGCTTGGCCGCGGTAAATGGCTGCAACCTTATTGCGCTGAAGAATTGCAAAAACTGCCGGGCGAGGGCATCACCGATATCGATATCGTCTGTCCGGGTTTTGCCGTCGACTGCCTGGAGACCCTGGAGGAAATCGCCATTGCCAACCAGGCCCTGTTTCTTGCAGCCGGAGGACAGAAGTACCGCTATATCCCTGCGCTCAATGACAGTACAGCGCATGTCGATGCGCTGTATGCGCTGCTTTACAGACAACTGCAACGGTAATACATTATGACCAGTAGATATGATACCAATTGCGCCATGTGCCGCTTGATGCGCAGTCTGGCGTTCAGCGGCATCGGGGCTGCTGCAGGCTCCGGAATCGCCTATCTGATGGGGGCATCCAGGCAGGATGTGTTGATGACCGCAGTGGTCACGGCGGCCATCCTTGTTTTTGGCATAGTCGGGAAGAAGAAATAACAAAATGAACGATACGATCTTACAAAGCTGGGGAGATGCGTGGCCAGAAGTACGCTGCACCACGCCACTGGAAACGGGCGAAGGGGTCATCGACCCGGGAACGTTCAAGACCATCGAAGTCGATGAGCTTTTCGACTATGTCAATGATACGACCACGACCATTGGTGCGGCGGTTCTGTATCGTTCTCTGGTCCGACCTCTGGATTCCCTGCAGGAGATCCAGTCGAAACAGGAAGCACTGGCCGAGTTGCGTGGCAATTCCAGGCTCAAGACGGACATCGAAGGCATCCTCGCCCATGCCGCCGAAGATGA
>JANEMG010000491.1 GCA_024511045.1 Gammaproteobacteria bacterium
ATCCTGCACCTTATTGGACTCTTTTTTGATCCTGACGCTCAATTTGTACAGGGAATGCAAATCCATCCATACCCACTCCGGAACGGCGCGTCCCATGATGTAATGGGTCAAAATGATATTGCTCAGTGATTTCATGACGCGCTGAATGGCCAGCGCGGTATTCTTGCCCTTCAGCCAGCTGATGGTTCTCCTGGTCATCTCCCGTGCTGTCATCCAGTAGCCAATGGCGAATTCCCTTTCGATGGTGCTCAGAACCTGGAATATTTTCTGTTCGTTTTCCCCCTTGGGAAAGCCTGACTTGATCAGCCTGCTGCGCAGATAGTCCTGAATGATCATAAAGCTGGGGCGCAGCTGCTCCAGTGCCTCCAGACGTTTTTGAGAGTCCAGATGAAGGCTGTTGAACTCTTTGATCAGGTCATGCAGCAGGCGTGTCGAAAGCCCTGGATTTGCCGTTGGCAATTCCTGAATCCATTGCTGCAATGCTCTTTCTTCGAATGCTTTTTCCTTGTCAGGATTGTTTTGCTGCGATGGAATGACCAGAAAAAAAGAGTTTTTCACATTTTCCCCATCAAATAAGGATAGTTATCACGCTGCGTCGGCCGATCAATCCATGCTCAAATAGCGTTCACCGGTATCATGTATGACGGTGACCACCCTTTTCCCCGGACCAAGCTTTTTGGCAATTCGCAAGGCAGCGCAGACACTCGCTCCGGAGGATATGCCGGCCAGTATTCCCTCTTCTTTTGCCAGCCGCTTTCTGCACAGGAATGCCTCTTCTGTGCTGACCTGTTCGACGGAATCCAGCAAATCGACATCGAGATTATTGGGGATAAACCCGGCGCCGATGCCCTGGATTTTATGGGGGCTGTGGGTCCCCCCGGAAATGACGGGGGATTCCTGCGGTTCCACGGCAACCACCTGAAAAGCTGACTTTCTTTTTTTGATGACATCGGCCACACCGGTGATTGTGCCGCCGGTGCCGACGCCGCAGACGAATGCATCCAGTACACCGTCGGTACCAGACCAGATTTCCTGCGCCGTGGTTTTTCTGTGAATCTCCGGATTGGCCGGGTTGTCGAATTGCTGGGGCATGAACGCGCCCTCTGTTTTTGCCGCTATTTCCTGCGCCCTGCTGATCGCCCCGGACATGGCTTCAGGGCCTGGAGTCAACACGATCTCGGCGCCTAACAAGGTCAGCAGATGCCTTCTTTCCACGGACATGGTCTCGGGCATGGTCAGTATGCAACGATAGCCGCGTGCCGCAGCCACCATCGCCAACGCGATACCGGTATTGCCGGAGGTCGGTTCCACGATGACGCCGCCGGCTTGCAGATCACCGGCTTTTTCTGCTGCCAGAATCATCGCCAGGCCGATACGGTCTTTCACCGATCCGCCCGGATTGCCGGATTCGAGTTTCACCAGCACTTCGGCCGATCCCGGTTCCGGCAGATTCTGAAGGTGAACCAATTCAGTATTGCCAATCACCTGGGTAATATCTTTCGAGTAGGTCATGTCGCCCCTCCATCTGTTTAGGTCATTAAAAAGCCGGCAATTCCCTGCAGTGTCATCCGTGGTTCATCAGCATTTATCCGGGCTCTTCAATTAACCAGGCCATCAACTTAATAATATTATACTAGAGTTTAGAGTTTCAGAGGAGAAAAACCACTAAAAATCTCAAAAAATAGTTGACATAGCAAGGATCATAGCGTTGCCGCGCCTTGCATG
>JANEMG010000278.1 GCA_024511045.1 Gammaproteobacteria bacterium
CATCCGCAGGGTACTACCGTGGTCGTGCAGGACCTGTTTTACAACACCCCGGCCAGACGCAAATTTCTGAAGACCGAAAAAACCGAATTTTCCCATATTGAAACGCTGATCAGGCGCATGGTCCTGAGCCGCTTCGATGCCGGCATCAAACTGCAGCACAACAGGCGGGAAGTGCTGGACCTGCCGCCTGCCGCAACGGAAATCGAACAGGAGCGGCGGGTCGGGCAAATCTGTGGCGCGGAATTCATGGAAAATGCACTGCGCATCGAATTCGCCGCCTCCGGTCTGCAACTGACCGGCTGGGTTGGCTTGCCGACCTTTTCCCGCAGCCAGCCGGACATGCAGTTTTTCTATGTCAACCGGCGCCTGATCCGCGACAAACTGGTTTCCCATGCAGTGAAGCAGGCCTACCAGGACGTACTGTTTCATGGCCGGCATGTGGTCTTCGTCCTGTATCTGACACTGGACCCGGCACTGGTCGATGTCAACGCTCATCCGGCGAAGCTGGAAGTCAGGTTTCGGGACAGCCGCCTGGTGCATGATTTTCTGTACAAGGCCCTGCATCGGGCGCTGGCCGATATTCGCCCGGGGCAGCCGCAGGCAGTACCGGAACCGGCCTCTGTCATCGAAGTGTCGCCCCGGCCCGAGGCCGATCAGAACCCGGCGCCGGCAAGTCCCGCAACTTCCGGAGCAGGTTATTCCCGGCCACCGCAGCAAACCGTATTGCCCCTGTCGGTGGAAGAGCAGATCAGCAGCTATGCCAGGCTGCAGGCGCAGGCTCAGCCAGCCACGGAAAATCGCCGGCAGTTCGAAGTCGACACGGCTGACGCGGCCATTCCGCCGCTGGGCTACGCAGTCGCGCATCTGCACAATATCTACATACTGGCCGAGACTGCCAACGGCATCATCCTGGTGGATGCCCATGCCGCACACGAACGGGTCACCTACGAACGTCTGAAAAAGCAGCTTGCGGAAGGCGCGATCCCTTCCCAGCCGCTGCTGTTGCCGCTGCGCCTGGCAGTCACTACCCTGGAGGCCGAACTGGCGGAGCAGCAGCAGGAGTTGTTTGCCACGCTGGGTTTCGACTTGAACCGCCAGGGCCCGGAAAGTCTGGTGGTCCGGGCCATACCATCGCAACTGACCAATACCGATGTGGAAACGCTGATTCGCGACGTGCTGGCGGATTTCATCGAGCATGGCACGAGCAGCCGCATTCAGGAAAAAAGTCATGAACTCCTGGCAACGCTGGCCTGCCGCGGTTCCGTCCGGGCCAACCGTCGCCTGAGCCGCGAGGAGATGAACGCCCTGCTCAGGGACATGGAAAACACCGAACGCAGCGGGCAGTGCAATCATGGCCGACCCACCTGGGTAGAATTGACCCACCAGGATCTGGACAAATTCTTTCTGCGCGGGCAATGAACCGCGCAGCGGCGGGAATGCAGGTTGGCGCTGGGGAACGGAGCCCAACAGGGATGGCTCCTATATGCCGGCGCCAACCTGTATGCCGGGATTTGATCAACGAAGCGAAAATTTGCGCTGCAGTCAGGTCAGGGTCTTGGTCCTGACTGCAGATAATGGGGACCATACACAACAACTCGGGGGAACAATTGCACATGCAGAAACTGACCTGCTTCAAAGCTTACGACATCCGCGGACAACTGGGTGAGGAACTCAACGAAGACATCGCCTACCGCATCGGGCGCGCCTGCGGCCAATATCTGCACGCCGGCGCCATGGCCATCGGCGGTGATATCCGCCTGTCCACGGAAGCGCTGAAAAGGGCGCTGGCCGACGGTCTGATGGATGCCGGCGTGGATGTCGTCGATATCGGCATGACCGGCACCGAGGAAATCTATTATGCCGCGCAGTCTCTGGCCGTGGACGGCGGCATTGAGGTGACTGCCAGCCACAATCCCATGGATTACAACGGCATGAAGCTGGTCCGGGAAGGCGCCCGACCGATCAGCGGCGATACGGGGCTGAGGGATATCCAGCGCCTGGCCGAGGAAAATGCCTTTCCGCCCGTCACGAAGCGTGGATCGTTGACCCGGCAGTCCAATCTGGATGCCTATATCACGCATTTGCTGACCTATATCGATGTCGCCAATCTTACGCCGATGAAACTGGTGGTCAATGCCGGCAACGGTGCGGCAGGCCATGTCATCGATGCCCTGGAAAACCGCCTGCAGGCTGCCGGTGCGCCGCTGCAGTTCATCAAGATCCATCATCAGCCCGATGGCGCATTTCCCCACGGCATCCCCAACCCGCTGCTGCCGGAATGCCGCCAGGACACAGCACAGGCGGTGATCGAACAGGGCGCCGACCTTGGCATCGCCTGGGACGGTGACTTCGATCGCTGCTTCCTGTTCGACGAGCAGGGGCAGTTCGTCGAGGGTTACTATATCGTCGGCCTGCTGGCCGAGGCGTTTCTGCAGAAGACTCCCGGCGCAAAGATCATTCACGACCCGCGTTTGACCTGGAACACCATCGACGTGGTCACTGCCGCCGGCGGCATTCCGGTCATGTCCAAGACCGGTCACGCCTTCATCAAGGAAAGGATGCGTCTGGAGGACGCCGTGTACGGCGGGGAAATGAGCGCCCACCACTATTTCCGCGACTTTGCCTATTGCGACAGCGGCATGATTCCGTGGCTGCTGGTCGCGGAACTGTTGTGCGACAAACGCCTGCGGCTCTCCGAAGCCGTTGCCGAGCGCATCCAGGCCTTCCCGTCATCGGGTGAAATCAACTCCAGACTGGCCGATCCCGCACAGGCCATCGCCAGGGTAAAGGCGTATTACCAGACCGACGCCAAAGTCATCGATGAAACCGACGGTATCAGCATGGAATTCGATGCCTGGCGCTTCAACCTGCGCTCCTCCAACACCGAACCGGTTGTGCGCCTCAACGTCGAATCCCGGCAGAACATCCCGTTGATGCAGCGGAAGACCGAAGAAATCCTGACGCTGCTGCGCCAGTAACCTCTCGGCGCATTACGAAGATGTGTGGCTGGCCGTTTATTAGCGTCTGGATCAGGCAACCGTGCCGGAAACCATGACGATGTCGATGCTGCTGTAGAATGTTTCTGCAGCGGCTGCCTGCTGCATGTGCTTGCGCCAGTCTGTCAGTTGTTGCTCGCTGATGACGTTGTCCGCCAGCGCCTGGTTTTCCACGATTTCCTGGACGGACAAGGCATAGAACAGGTTGACGTCGGTGGTGAACAGCGGGAAAACCTCGATGTCGATGTCCAGGAACCGGCTCTCCCGGAACAAGCGATGCAGGCTGCGCCCCGAATAGCCGTTGTTGATGATTTTGTCGATGCGGTACTGGGAGAAAATACGTTCCGTTTCCGGTATCGGGTTGTCGATGGAAAGGCTGGCCCAATCGGTATCGACGATCACGACCCTGCCGCCCGCCTTGGTGACCCTGGTGATTTCCTGCAGGGCTTGTTCCGGATGGTGCAGATGCATGAACAGGCGTTCACTGCGGCAGCTGTGGAAATGATCGTCGGGAAAGGGCAGGCTGCAGACGTCCGCCTGTTGAAAATGCAGGCAGGCGTCCATGGCCATTTCCCGTGCCTGGCGATTTGCCTGGTCCAGCATCTCCCGATCATGGTCGATGTCGGTGACCCGCCCTGTGGAAGTGACGATTTCTGCCAGCGCAAAGGCGTCTATGCCTGGTCCGCAGCCGGCATCCAGGACGCTGTTTCCGGGTGTGATATGCATTTGTAACTACTCACCCCTATCAGCATAGAGCTGTCCCGAAAAGGCCATTTGAATGGCGACCAGCGGATTGTATCCCTGAT
>JANEMG010000023.1 GCA_024511045.1 Gammaproteobacteria bacterium
GCTTTGGATGAGAATTTTGCCAGGGTTTGCCCCAAACCCGGCAATCCCCCCGGAAATTCTCTGGTCACTGTGCTGCTGCGCATGGTGGCTTGAATAATTTCTGGGAAACTTCAGTTTATGATATGCTATACCGTTTTACAGAAAGCTGGTATTGATTGGGCTTCGTTATGCGAACCCGCGTGAAAATCTGCGGTTTTACCAGGGTGCAGGATGCCGTAGCCGCCGCAAGGCTTGGCGTCGATGCCGTGGGCCTGGTGTTCTATCCACCCAGTCCGCGACATGTCAACATCGAGCAGGCCGTGGCCATCGTCAAGGCGTTGCCGGCGTTCGTCTCGGTCGTCGCCCTGTTCGTGGACCAGGCACGGGCGCAGGTTCAGGATGTGCTGCAGCGTGTGTCAATCGATACCCTGCAGTTTCACGGTGATGAGAAGGCGGATTTCTGCAGGTCATTCGGCAGATCCTATATCAAGGCCATAGCAGTGCGCGAGGGGATGGACATCGCGGCCCTGGAGCGGGAATACCGCGATACCGCGGGGCTGCTGCTGGATGCCTGGCAGCCTGATGCCAGGGGCGGCACCGGCAGTCGTTTCGACTGGAATCTTGTCCCGTCGGATAGCGATCTGCCAATCATACTGGCAGGCGGCCTGACGCCGGAGAATGCCGGGCAGGCAATTGCACAAACCCGTCCCTATGCGCTGGATGTCAGCAGTGGCGTCGAGGCAGGTAAAGGTGTCAAAGATGCCGCGAAAATGGCGGCATTTCTACGAGAGGTCAATTTGCAGTGACAGAGAAGTACGATTTTTCCAAACCCTATGCTATGCCCGATGAACGGGGTCATTTTGGTCCCTATGGGGGGGGCTATGTGGCCGAGACGTTGATGCTGCCGATCCGGGAACTCGATGCAGCCTATAAACGCTATCTGCAGGATGACGAATTTCTTGCCGAACTGGATGCCGATATGCAGCATTACGTGGGTCGCCCGTCGCCGCTGTATCACGCCGAGCGTTGGAGCCGGGAGCTGGGCGGCGCGCAGATCTGGCTGAAGCGCGAAGACCTCAATCATACCGGCGCCCATAAAATCAACAACACCATCGGCCAGGCGCTGCTGGCGAAACGCATGGGCAAGAAACGCATCATCGCCGAGACCGGTGCCGGTCAGCATGGCGTCGCGACGGCCACGGTGGCGGCAAGGCTGGGCCTGGAATGCGTGGCCTACATGGGCGCCGTGGACGTCGAGCGGCAGGCCCTGAATGTCTACCGCATGCGCCTGCTGGGCGCCGAAGTGGTGGCCGTGGAATCCGGTTCCAGGACCCTGAAGGACGCCCTGAACGAGGCGCTTCGGGACTGGGTGACCAATGTCGACGACACCTTCTATATCATCGGTACGGTGGCAGGGCCGCATCCCTATCCGGCCATGGTGCGGGATTTCCAGGCCATCATCGGCCGGGAAACCAGGCAGCAGCTGCAGGATAGGCAGGGGCGTCTGCCCGATGCCCTGGTGGCCTGCGTCGGCGGTGGCTCCAACGCGATCGGCCTTTATTATCCCTTCATCGACGATCAAGGCGTGGCCATGTACGGCGTCGAGGCAGCCGGTGACGGCCTGCAAACCGGACATCATTCCGCGCCGTTGTGCGCCGGACGCCCCGGTGTGCTGCATGGCAACCGCACCTATCTGATGGAGGACGAGGATGGTGAAATCATCGAAACCCATTCCATTTCCGCAGGGCTGGATTATCCGGGCGTGGGCCCTGAGCATGCCTGGCTCAAGGATATGGGCCGGGTGGACTATGTCAGCATCACCGACGACGAGGCCCTGCAGGGATTTCACGCCCTGACCCGGATGGAGGGCATCATTCCGGCGCTGGAATCCAGCCATGCCCTGGCCTATACGATGAAGCTTGCGCCGACCATGAGCAAGGACCAGATCCTGGTGGTCAATCTGTCGGGCAGGGGGGACAAAGACATGCATACCATTGCACAACGTGAGGGGTTGAAATTTTGAGTCGACTAGCTGCAAAGTTCGCCGAGCTTTCCAAAACCGGACGCAAGGCGCTGATTCCATTTGTTTCTGCCGGCGACCCCAATCCGGATTTTACCGTGCCGATGCTGCATGCCATGGTCGGGGCGGGTGCCGACATCATCGAACTGGGCGTGCCTTTTTCCGACCCCATGGCGGATGGTCCTGTCATTCAGCGGGCCAGTGAGCGGGCCCTGTCGCATAAAATGAGTCTGCGCAAGGTGCTGCAGCTGGTGGCGCAGTTCAGGGCACAGGATCCGGATACGCCACTGGTGCTGATGGGCTACCTGAATCCCATCGAAGCCATGGGCTACGAAGCTTTTGCCAATGCCGCGCAGCGGGTTGAAGTGGACGGCGTGTTGACCGTGGACATGCCTCCAGAGGAGGCGGCCGAATACGTCGATCTGCTGAAGGCGCGGGACATCGATCCGATATTCCTTCTGGCACCGAACAGTGAAGAGCAACGCATCCGGCATGTCAATGACGTGGCCAGCGGTTATCTCTATTATGTATCCATCAAGGGCGTCACCGGCGCCGGGCATCTCGATACCGCCGATGTAAAAACCAAGCTGCAGCAGATTCGCAGCTGCACGGATCTGCCCCTGGCGGTCGGTTTTGGCATCAAGGATGCGGAAACGGCAAAAACCATCGCCCGGATCGGTGATGGCGTGGTGGTCGGCAGCGCCCTGATCGACAGGATCGAGGCCAATCTCGATGATCCCGATGCGGCGCGAGAGGAAATCGTTTCCTTGCTGCAGTCCATGCGTTCAGCCATGGACAATTAGTGGCAGCCGTGAAAATGTGTGCGCCTGTCAGGCGGGTACGGCAGATAACATCGAACAAAGAACAATCCCTGTGCGGAGTTTAGCGACATGAGCTGGTTTGAAAAATTAGTCCCTTCCAAGATCAAGACCAATGCGTCAAGCAAAGGCGCCGTACCGGAAGGGTTATGGAACAAATGCCCCAACTGCAATGCCATTTTGTACAATGCGGAACTGGAAAGGAACAACAATGTCTGTCCCAAGTGCGAATACCATATGCGCATCAATGCCAGACAACGACTGTCTATGTTTCTGGACGAGGAGGGACGCGAGGAAATCGGCGCAAACCTGAAGCCGACCGATCCCTTGAAGTTCAAGGACAGCAAGAAATACAAGGACCGCATTTCCCAGGCGCAGAAACAGACCAATGAAAACGATGCGCTGGTGGTGATGAGCGGCAAGCTGAAAGGCAAGGGTATCGTTGCCGCGGCTTTTGAATTCTCCTTCATGGGCGGTTCCATGGGTTCCGTGGTCGGGGAGCGTTTCGTGCGTGGCGTCAACAAGAGTCTGGAGCTGGGGGTGCCTTTCATCGTCTTTACCGCCAGCGGCGGCGCCAGAATGCAGGAATCGCTGTTTTCCCTGTTCCAGATGGCCAAGACCAGCGCAGCACTGAGCAGGCTTGCAGAAGCAGGCATCCCGTTTATTTCTTTCATGACCGATCCGACCATGGGAGGCGTGTCTGCCAGTCTGGCGATGCTCGGTGATATCAATGTCGCCGAACCCAAGGCGCTGATCGGCTTCGCCGGTCCCCGGGTGATCGAGCAGACGGTTCGGGAAAAGCTGCCGGAAGGCTTCCAGCGCAGCGAGTTCCTACAGGAACATGGCGCCATCGACATGATTGTCGACCGGCGGGAAATGCGCGACAAGATTGCCGCCGTTCTCGCCCTTTTGATGGGGGATCGATACCCGCAGCAGCAGGCCGTACAGGAAAGCATGACCGAATCACTCGATCCTGTGGCGGAAATCGACAGAGCCTGGTCTGAAATAGTAACGAAAACGGAGAATGCAGCTTCCGAATCCGGCGAAGTACAATAGCCTGCAATGCTTCCTTGTTGCCGATGTTCAAGTGACAGACGATAACAACACCGGGTGCCCGGCAATTTATGCATTTTGATTCTCTTCAAGGATGGCTGGCGTGGCAGGAAAGCTTTCACCCCCGGAGCATAGACCTCGGCCTGGACAGAGTCAGAAAGGTTTTTCAGGCGCTCGATCCGGACTCCAGAAGTAAGCCGCTGCCGACCATAACTGTCGCGGGCACCAATGGCAAAGGTTCCTGCATCGCCTTTTTGCAGGCCATATACCGTGCCCAAGGCTACCGGGTGGGTGCCTATACTTCGCCGCATCTTTTGGCCTACAATGAAAGAATCAGCATCGACTGCCAACCCGTTGCGGATGCAGTCATCTGCGCGGCCTTCGAACGCATAGAAGCAGTGCGAGGCGGGGTGTCCCTGAGCTATTTCGAGTTTGGAACATTGGCGGCGCTGGATATATTCCGCCGCTCCAGCCTGGATGTACAGTTGCTCGAGGTTGGACTCGGAGGTCGGCTGGACGCAGTCAACATCGTCGATGCCGATGCGGTTATCATCACCAGCATCTGCATCGACCACAGCGATTGGCTGGGAGAGACCCGTGCAGCGATAGGGCGGGAAAAGGCCGGTGTGTTCCGCACCGGAGTTCCTGCGATCATCGGTGATCCTGATCCACCGCAAACCTTGTTGCAGAGTGCCAGGGACATGAAAACACCGCTGCTGCGCATCGATCAGGATTTTCATTACACAAAACAAACCAACGGCTGGGACTGGCGGGAAGGTGACCGGAACATGACCGGGCTGCCCGATCCTGCCTTGCAGGGGGAGCATCAATATCGCAATGCTTCTTCAGTGTTGACCGCAGTTGCCGCGATGTCGGAGCGGCTTCCCGTTGCCGAACGGTCGATTCGGGAAGGCCTGCGCACTGTCAGCCTGCCCGGAAGATTCCAGTACATCGCCGGCAAGCCGCCAGTTTTGCTGGAGGTAGGGCACAATCCCCAGGCAGCCAGATCGCTGGCTGATTTTCTGCGTCAGGCTTTCCCCGGGCGTATCATCAATGCGGTTTTCGCGATGAGCAAAGACAAGGATATCAAGGGAGTGATAAAAATCATGAAGCCCCTGATCTCGAGCTGGTACGTTGCACCATTGCCGAACCCCCGCACTGCAAGCGAGAGCAGCATGCGCACGGCTTTCGAGTCCTGCGATGTCCGGAACGTCCTTTTTGGGTTTGCCGGGTTTCATGAGGCTGCTGCGGCGGCCAGGACCAACACGGGCAATGATGATCTGCTTCTGGTCTTCGGCTCGTTTTTTTTAGTTTCTGAATATCTGGCTGAAATTCAACACAGGTAAATGCCATGGACCCCGATTTAAAACAGCGTATCATTGGTGCTGTCGTGATTACTGCACTGGCAGCCATATTCATACCCATGTTGTTCGATGATCCAGTCGACGACAGCGGACGTACCGTCAGCGAGCTGGTTATACCGCCTGCACCGGGTATCAACCAGGATTCCCCGGTGCAACCACCACCCGGCAGCGTCGATGCCGTTTTATCGACCGCCGAAGATGCCGCGCTGAAATCCGCCAGGCAGGGGCTGGGAACCGCAACCGGGGCAGATGCCAGGCAACCCTCCTTTGTCCGCTGGGTCATTCAGATTGGCAGCTTCAGCGAACGGAAAAATGCCGACTCCTTGCGTGATCGGCTGAAAGAACAGGGTTTCAAGGCATTTGTCGATTCCGTGGAGATACCCGGTAAAGGCACCCTCTATCGGATCAGGGTCGGGCCGGAACTGGATAAACCCCGCGCCGAAGCGATCAGGGATAAAATCGATGCGCTGAACCAGATTCATAGTATCGTGGTCTCGGAACAAGCAAAATGAGCGTTTACTGCATTAATGATTTATACTTTCCCTACATGTTTACGCAGTGCTCTATCGGTGACGATAACGTTGCCGTTTAAAACGTTGCCGTTTAATCAGGAAAGCCGATGATCTGGATCGACTATGCAATAATTGGCTTGATCACAGTTTCCCTGATCATCGGCCTGCTGCGCGGATTGATCAAGGAGGCTTTTTCCCTGATCACCTGGATTTTGGCAATCTGGATCGGCCTGACTTATGGCCGTGGGCTTGCCGCTTTTCTCGAAGCCTACATTTCCCATCCTTCCGCCAGAATAGCGGCGGCATTCGCCATTTTGTTCTTTTTGACCCTGATTCTCGGCGGTTTGATCGGCTATCTGCTGGGAGAACTGGTCAGGAAAACCGGACTTACCGGAACGGATCGTTTCGCCGGAATGCTGTTTGGCATCGCCCGGGGCATGCTGGTGGTCACGCTGCTGGTGATGCTGGCAGGCATGACTCCGTTGCCCGAGGATCCCTGGTGGAAAGAATCGACATTGATCCCGCCTTTCCAGTCCCTGGCTGTCTGGTTGCAGGACAATCTGCCAGCGGATATGGCAAATTATGTCAATTAGTTCCCGTCTATCAATGACGGGAACTAATCCGGCACAGGGATGTGCCGGCATAATCAATGGCTGCAAGCCATTGATTATGAAGAAAGCAGCAAATCGCATTTGCTGCTTTCTTTCCATAAACACCCCATGGATGGGTGTTTATGGACGCTAACTAATTATCGTTAAATTTCAAGGTACTAACAATGTGTGGCATAGCAGGTATCGTAGCTCATCAGAATGTCAATCAGGAGCTGTATGATGCGCTGATGGTTTTGCAGCATCGTGGCCAGGATGCCGCCGGGATCGTCACCTGTCAGGGTGAAAGACTGTATTTACGGAAAGACAATGGTCTGGCGCGGGATGTTTTTCGCAGTCGGCATATGGTCAGGCTGATGGGCAATATGGGCATTGCCCATGTGCGTTATCCAACGGCAGGCTGCACCAGTTCTGCGGAAGCACAGCCTTTTTATGTGAATTCCCCTTTCGGTTTGACGCTGGCGCATAATGGCAATCTGACCAATGCCAAGGCACTGAAAAGAGAATTGTTCGTCGATGACCAACGCCACATCAACACCGATTCCGACTCGGAAATATTACTGAATGTTTTCGCTCATGAATTGCAGAGCCTGAACAAGCTGCACCTTGATGTCGATGATGTGTTCAAGGCGGTTGCCGGGGTGCATCGCCGCTGCCGCGGTGCCTATGCGGTGATCGTCATGATTGCCGGTTTCGGCATACTCGGATTTCGCGATCCCCATGGCATCCGGCCGGTGGTCTTTGGGCAACGGGTCACCGAAGAAGGGTCGGAATTCATGATCGCTTCGGAAAGTGTCGCACTGGATGTTCTGGGATTCGACCTGATTCGGGATATCGAACCTGGCGAAGCGGTGGTGGTAGAATCTTCAGGACGTCTGCATACCCGGCGGTGTGCCGATAAAACGGATCACAGCCCCTGCATCTTCGAGTTCGTCTACTTTGCCCGGCCGGACTCCATTATCGACAATATTTCTGTCTACAAGGCCAGGCTGCGTATGGGCGACAAGCTGGCCGAAAAAATTCTCCGGCAATGGCCGGACCACGATATCGATGTCGTCATTCCCATTCCTGACACCAGTCGGACCGCGGCGCTGCAGCTGGCCTACCGGCTGGGCGTGAAATACCGGGAAGGCTTCATGAAAAACCGCTACATTGGCCGTACCTTTATCATGCCCGGCCAGCAGATGCGAAAAAAATCGGTGCGTCAGAAGTTGAATGCCATCGATCTGGAGTTCAAGCGTAAAAATGTGCTGCTGGTCGATGATTCAGTGGTGCGGGGGACCACCTCGGAGCAAATCATCCAGATGGCGCGTGATGCCGGCGCGAAAAAAGTCTATTTCGCTTCCGCCGCTCCGCCAGTACGCTACCCCAATGTCTACGGCATCGATATGCCGGCAGCCAACGAATTGATTGCGCATAATCGCAGTGAGGAAGATGTGCGCGCTGCCATAGGTGCAGACCAGCTGATCTATCAGGATCTGGATGACCTGATCGATACCGTACGCAAGGGCAATCCTGCGATTCAGCATTTCGATACGTCCTGCTTCAGCAACGAATACGTTACTGGCGATGTCAGTCCGGATTATCTGGAACAGATCGAGGCGCTGCGCAATGACAGTGCCCGCAGCAGGCCCGATTCGGAAAATTTTATCATCGAAATGCAGAATTCGGTCTGATTCAGCAGCTTGGTAACTATACCGATGTTTTGTCATGGCCGCTGATGCACGGAATCTTGATAGCGTAATCGACATTGCAACGGCAAAGATTTCCCCCGTGGCCGAAAGGGCAGCAAACGCAGACATGCCGGCAAGGATGTACAGATTTGCAGCAAAGCTGTTTTCCCGCAATAAATCGGCTGCGGCATAATTTTTCCTGATTGCGTATGACCCTCGACTTTGCTGAAATCCTATGATTCTTCTTACCATGGCGCTCAGGATTTCTCCTGACGTCGAAATGACACTTTATTGGTCTTCCCGACAACAATGCAGCACCCGTTTTGTATCGATAAGCACAGGATGACAGTTATCACTCGACCTTGATTGACCGCAGTTTTACATTTTGGGGAATGGCTGAAGCTTGTGGGTAATCGGGTACTTTTTGACAACAGTACTTCCCGGCTTGCGGCATTTTGTACAGACAGTTAACTTTGCCATGGCGGCAGGGTTATAATCAACGCTGAACGAACAGGAAATTCTCATACAAATACAGCAGCAGTTTTGTACGCGCAGGTTTGTTTACGAAAGTATTTTGCATCGACAATCATTTACAGACACACCTGCAGCATCGAGGGGAAGTTGCTGCTGCACTAACAATTTAAAGAGGACAACTATGAAAACAACTTGGATATTGGTTGCTGACAGCAGTCGGGCACGCTTTTTCAGTGCGACTTCGGCAAAATCGACATTCAATGAAATGGCGGACCTTGCCAATGTGGAAGGCCGCTTGCATGAAAGGGAGATCACCACGGACCTGCCCGGAAGGGGAGCTGGCAAAGACGCAGGCAAGTATTCCTATGAGAATGAAGTCTCACCAAAGCAGCAGGAAATCCTGGCGTTCGCCAAGGAAGTGGCCAGATATCTGGAGGATGCCAATACAGCAAATAAATTCGACCAGCTGATTCTGGTGGCAGCACCGACATTTTTAGGCCTGCTGCGCAAGCAGCTGTCAGACCAAGTGTTGAAGAAAGTATTTTTCGAACTGGATAAAAACCTTGTCACCCATGGCATCGACGCTATCCGCAAGCAATTGCCGGAGCATTTTCCTTCGCTTTGACGCGTTGCGGGAAATGCTGTCGCCGTCGTTTCATTCGTGGTAACTTACCTTGTCAGCATCTATAAACACCCATCCATGGGATGTTTACAGAAAGAAAACAGCAAATGCGATTTGCTGTTTTCTTCACAATCAATGGCTTGTGGTCATTGATCGTGCCGGCACTTCCCTGTGCCGGATCAGTTCCCGTCATTTATAGACGGAAACTACCTTGTGTCAAGTGGTCGTTTACATTGGCAAATGAAACACCCAGGGTTGTCTGTACGTAACTACTCGGGCCCTTATTGGGTAGTCTGTTCCGGAAGACGCCGTGAATACATCCCTGTAGGCTTGACTTTGGCATCCCTGTCAAAGACCCTTCCTCCACAGACCACCCATAGGGGCTTGTTTTACTATGGGTGAGTAGTCACGTCTGTACAAGTATTTTCATTACGGATTAAGGAGTATAAACATGGCTGATCAAGAAAAAGACAGCAATAAAGAAGTCCAACCTGTGGAATCCGGGCAAGGCCTTTCACCATTCGCCGATCTGGACCGTTGGTTCGAAGACTTCCCCCGTTTTGCCGCCATGCAGCCCTTCGGTCAGGGCTGGTTCGACTGGCCGGATCTGGAAGCGCCATTCAGAGGCAGAACGCCGAAAGTCGATATGCTTGACCGGGACGATGCCATCGTGGTGCGTGCCGAATTGCCGGGCGTCGACAAGGATGGACTGGAAGTGACGGTGGACGAAAATACCGTGACCATACGCGTAACCACCCGGCAGGAAAAAAAGCAGGAAAAGGAAAATTACTACCGCCGGGAAATGAGCCGGGGAGAATTCCGGCGTTCTCTGCCTTTGCCGGAAAGCGTGGATAGTGAACAGGCGAAAGCCCGTTTCAAGGATGGCATACTGGAACTGACCCTGCCCAAAGTGGCCAAGACAGAGCGCAAGACCATCAAAGTCGATTGATGTCTTCCGGGTTTAAAAAGGCGGGGGCTTGTCTCAAGGCGAGCGCACATACAATCATGAAACCCCAAAGGATAGGGTAATCCATCACGGGAACTACCATTAGCAGAGTGTTGAAAAACATCGTTTTTCAACACCCTGCGTGCGGTACAGGGATGTGCCGCCATTTTCAATGATCTTAAATCATTGAAAATGCAAGGAAGCCGGAAATCATATTTTCGGCTTTCGCGGTTGAAAAAGGCCGGGGATGGCTTTTTCAACAGCCTGTCAGGACATTACTGTAGCCCGGTTGAGGCAGCTTTTCCCGGATGCCACTGTGGGGCTATCCGGGTTACGGTTATGAGCGCTCCTCGGCATGAACAAAGCGGCAAATCCTGATTCGAACGTACCCTGGATGGAGCTTGCGGAATCCGGGAGGCACGCTGCCCCCCGCTCGATCCTTGAAAATCAGTGAAACCGGATGATCGTCAACGGATTTTGTTGATGGCGATGAATTTGTTGGCCGGGGAGATCTCCATTTCGAACATCCCCTGAATGCCATCGCGGGTCAAAAAGCGCTGAATGTTCCGGGCAGGAAATTCGATGCGCAGCCCATCCTCCGTAACGGTGGAGATGCGCCGGGAAACGCCCTGATAGTAGCGCAAATATTGCTCGGCGGAATATTCAGGACAAAGCGGATGCGTTTGTTTTCAGTCAAGGCGATCGGGACGGACAGTTGCCTGTCCGTCTTGCTGTGTTATCGACAGGTTGCTCTGCGACATGAACTGGTTGGCATCTGTAAACACCCATCCATGGGGTGTGTTTAAGATAAGAAAAAACAAATGCGATTGGCTGTTTTCGGCATAATCAATGGCTTGTAGCCATTGATTATGCCGGCACTTCCCTGTGCCGGATCAGTGTTTGTCATAAGACGGGCACAAACTAACGCCGATTCTGCAAGGCGGCGATGCGCTCTTCCAGGGGCGGGTGGCTCATGAACAGTCTGCTGACGCCGCCGCCGTTGATGCCAAAGGCGGCAAATTCTCCAGGCAGATCTTCAGGGTTCTGTACGCGCTGCAACGCTCGCAGGGCGGCAATCATTTTTTCCCTTCCTGCCAGTTTGGCGCCGCCGGCATCGGCCTTGAATTCCCGGTAGCGGGAGAACCACATGACGATCATCGTGGCGAGAATCGACAGGCAGATCTGCGCTATCATCTGCGTGATGTAATAGCCGATGCCCAGGCCTCTGTCATTTTTCAGCAGCACGCGGTCGACGATAAATCCGATCACCGAAGCCAGAAAGTAGACGAAGGTATTGACCACCCCTTGCAGCAGGGCCATGGTCACCATGTCGCCATTGGCGACATGGCTGATTTCATGACCGACGACAGCTTCCACTTCGTCGGCATTCATGGTTTGCAGCAGACCGGTGCTGACTGCCACCAGCGCAGCGTTTTTATTCATA
Organism: Gammaproteobacteria bacterium; assembly: GCA_024511045.1. Lineage (GTDB taxonomy): Bacteria > Pseudomonadota > Gammaproteobacteria > Methylococcales > Methylomonadaceae > JANEMG01. The sequence goes on from JANEMG010000023.1 coordinate 11,514, forward strand.
CCGGTGGCAAAGGCATTGGGGTCCGGGGTATTGAAAATTCCCACTTCCGGCATGCCGATGCCGGCCAGCTGTGCCTGGCGGTTGACGACACTCACCAGCCATTGCTCGGTTTGGTTCTGCGGGCGGTCGATGACGTGCACGCCCATGGATTTTTTCGCCAGCCATTTCGACATCATCAGGGAAATGACCGAACCGCTCATGCCGATGATCGCGGAAACCAGCAGCAGGGCATTCAGATTCAGATCGACGCCCTGCTGATCCAGGATGCCGTTGATCCCCAACAGGTTGAATATGACCGTTATCACCACCAGGATGGCGGCATTGGTGGCCAGGAAAAGTAGAATTCGCAACATGGTTTAAGTCCTTTAAGAACGTTTGAAGAGTGATTTGCCATTATAATGGCGGTGATGCAGGATAATTTCAATCATTGAACACTATTATTTCAGGCAGGTGATGATTATGCATGTGCTGTTCATTTCAATTATTTTGTTGTTTGCCGTCTCGATCAACATTGGCTGCGCCGGTGCCGCTGCTGACAATCACGCAGTATTGAACAAAATCAGGATACCGAAGGGGTTCGCCATTTCCTTTTTTGCAGAAGGTATCGACAATGCCCGGAGTATGGCCTTGGGCGACAACGGTATCGTCTACGTTGCCACCGGTCGCCGTAATGCAGTCTACGCCCTGCAGGACCGCGATGGCGATGGCAGGGCGGAAAAACGTTTTTTGATCGCATCGGGTTTGAACATGCCCAATGGCATCGCCTATGTCGACGGTTCGCTGTACATCGCCGAGATCCATCGGATCATCAAGTTTGAAAATATCAGCCGGAATCTGGCCCATCCGCCGCAACCGGTGGTCGTCTACGACCAGTTTCCCAGAAAGCGCCATCACGGCTGGAAGTATTTGCGCATCGGGCCGGATGGCAAGTTATACACCGCTGTCGGCGCGCCCTGTAATATCTGTGATCCCAAACAGCCGATTTTTGCCTCGCTGGTGCGATTGAACCGGGATGGCAGCGGTTTCGAAATAATCGCAGGAGGGATTCGCAATACCGTCGGCTTCGACTGGCACCCGGCGACGCGGGAATTGTTTTTTACCGAGAATGGACGGGATTATCTCGGGGACGACGCGCCGCCGGAGGAATTGAACAAATGGACGGAGAAGGGTCAGCATTTCGGCTATCCCTATTGTCATGCCGATATCCCCGACCCCAAATTCGGCAGGGGGAAAGACTGCCGTCGCTATGTGCTGCCGGAATGGCGGTTCAAGGCGCACATGGCGCCCCTGGGTGTGCGCTTCTATCGGGGCAGTCAATTCCCGGAACGCTCCGGGGGCAGATGCTGGTGGCGCTGCACGGATCCTGGAACAGGTCGCAGCCCCATGGCTATCGGGTCGTGCTGATCCGCTTCCGGCAGGGCAAACCGGTTTCGGAAACGGTGTTTGCCGACGGCTGGCTGGAAAAAAACGACCATGTGCTGGGTCGTCCTGTTGACATCATCGAGCTTCCCGACGGCAGTCTGCTGGTTTCCGATGACCATCGGGGCGCCATTTACAAGCGTGTCGCTACCTCGTGATAGATTTTGGGACATCCAAGTCTCCAAAATCGACTCGCCAACGCGACAGCCATTATTGTCCCGGCCGTCCTGCGTCCGTGCCGCTTCGCCACACCTTCGTAAACTCGGCGCTGGCTACGCAGCACTCCCTCAAATGACTGGACGCGACTTTTCGTATGCCTACTTTGTTTCTCCTCTGC
>JANEMG010000492.1 GCA_024511045.1 Gammaproteobacteria bacterium
ATTGAGTTTTGGAGCGCCTATCATAACAAATAGGCACCAGACACGCCCCTCCTTATCCCCTTGTTTTGGCACCAGTTAGCCAAAAAATTCACTGGCTTTTCGAGTTTTGCATTTACCTCTATATACACGCCTGATACACGCCTGTACGATCCAGAAAATTGGCGGTGTATCTCCCTGCGCCTTGTCTTTGCCTGCCAGACCCTCTGCAAGCAAATAAAGTTGAGGAAGTTGGCTTTATTGCGCTATACTTGCCAGTGGACGGCCTGTTCAGGACGCGTCCGGCAAGTCTATACACGCTTCCCAAGTAAAAAATCTTACATTCTAACTGCATCTTATATCGGCTGGTATATGCCTTTAGCCTTTCTTTGCCAGTGCCGCATTGCCCCTAAAAATACCAATCTATGAACCTTACTGAATTAAAACAAAAATCTGTTACCGAAATAATGGACCTGGCCGATTCGCTGGGTCTGGAGAATGTTGCCCGGACACGCAAGCAGGAGATGATTTTCGCCATCCTGAAAAAAAAGGCAAAAAGCGGTGAAGATATCTACGGCGATGGTGTTTTGGAAATTCTCCAGGATGGCTTCGGATTTTTAAGGACGCCGGGCAGTTCCTATCTTGCCGGACCAGACGATATCTATGTCTCGCCCAGCCAGATCCGGCGCTTCAATCTCCGCACCGGGGATACCATCAGCGGCAAAATTCGACCACCGAAGGACAATGAACGCTATTTTGCCATGCTCAAGGTGGAACAGATCAATTTTGAGGCGCCCGAGAATGCCAAGCACAAGATCCTGTTTTCCAATCTGACCCCGCTGTTCCCCATGAAGCGCTTCTGCCTGGAGCGGGGCAATGGCACCAGCGAGGATTTGACGGCGCGGGTGATCGACCTGGTCTCACCCATTGGCAAGGGCCAGAGGGGCTTGATCGTGTCACCGCCGAAAGCGGGCAAGACCATGATTCTGCAGAATATCGCTCACTCCATTGCGGAAAAGAATCCGGAATGCTACTTGATCGTGCTGTTGATTGACGAACGCCCGGAAGAGGTCACGGAAATGCAGCGCAGTGTCCGGGGAGAGGTGGTTTCCAGCACTTTCGACGAACCGGCGACCCGGCATGTGCAGGTTGCGGAAATGGTCATCGAAAAGGCCAAGCGGTTGGTGGAACACAAACATGATGTCGTGATTCTGCTGGATTCCCTGACCCGCCTGGCCAGGGCTTACAATACTGTCGCCCCCTCTTCCGGCAAAATATTGTCCGGCGGTGTCGATGCCAATGCCCTGGAGCGGCCCAAGCGTTTTTTTGGCGCCGCCCGTAATATCGAGGAAGGCGGCAGTCTGACGATCATCGCCACGGCGCTGGTTGACACCGGTTCGCGGATGGATGAGGTGATCTATGAGGAATTCAAGGGAACCGGCAACATGGAGCTGCATCTGGATCGGAAGATCGCCGAAAAGCGGATTTATCCTGCCATCAATATCAACCGTTCCGGCACCCGCCGCGAGGACTATCTGATCGGTCCGGAGGAACTGCAGAAAAACTGGATACTGCGCAAGATCCTGCAGCCCATGGACGACATAGCGGCCGCGGAATTCTTACTGGGCAAGCTCAAGAACACCAAGACCAACGCCGAATTCTTTGAATCCATGAAGCGCTGATCTGCCCCCCCGGCGGGGCTGTTGAAAAAGTGCCCGTCATTCCTTGGGCGGCACATAACCC